>DAOUUD010000234.1 GCA_030668345.1 Candidatus Cloacimonadota bacterium
GGTGATTGCCATTATAGAACTGGAAATATCAAAGCATTAAAGCGGTATAAATTACTTAAAAAAACACTGGTTCAGTTTGGAATAAACGATAAACGATTAAAACTCGATTGGGTAGCTGCCGGTGAAGCAGAATTGTTCCAGAAAGTCGTTAATGAAATGGCAGAAACTGTTAAAGAACTTGGTCCATTACATCTAACAGGTAATGTTGAACAGGGAGGTAAATAATGGCTAAACCAAAAGTAGCATTCTATTGGTGTGCTTCCTGTGGTGGATGCGAAGAAGCTGTAGTTGACCTGGCAGAAAATATTCTCGATGTGGTTGCTGCTGTTGATATTATACTCTGGCCAGTAGCTCTGGATTTCAAATATAAAGATATTAAAGCGATGGAAGATGGCAGTATTGCAGTTTCGTTTATTAATGGAGCGGTAAGAACAGAAGAACAGAAAAAGATCGCCGAACTTCTTAGAAAAAAATCAGGACTCGTTGTTGCCTTCGGGAGTTGTTCTTCCTTAGGCGGGATCCCTGCTTTAGCAAATCTTACATCTAAGAAAAAAATATTTGATCGTTCATATTTGAATTCTCCTACAGTTGTTAATCCTGACGGAGTTGTTCCCAAAACCAGGTCGATAGTTGATGGTTATGAACTTACTCTTCCTGAATTTTATGAAACTGTCTATAAGCTGGATGATGTGATCGATGTTGACTATTATTTACCCGGTTGCCCTCCCACTCCCGATCTTATTGCCAATGCTGTTAATGCCATTCTTGAGGGTAAATTACCTCCCAAAGGAGCGATCTTATCACCGGATAAATCTTTATGCAATTCCTGTGATAGAAATGAAAGTAAACCGGAAGATGTGATAATATCAGAAATAAAACGAGTGATCGATATTGAACTTGATCCGGAAAAATGCTTTCTCGCTCAGGGTATAATCTGTATGGGACCTGCCACAAGAGATGGGTGCGGAGCTTCCTGCATTAATGGAAATATGCCCTGTACAGGATGTTTTGGTCCCACCGATTCCTGCAGAGACCAGGGAGCTAAAATGATAGGTACTCTGGGAGCGATTTTAGAAGGTGAAGAAGAAGAAGCTATTGATAAAGTTATTGGGGGAGCGGTTGATCTTGCCGGAACTTTTTACAGGTATGGGTTATCGGCATCTCTGCTTGGTAGCGCTCGCAAGGAGGGTAAAGATGAGTAAGATCATAACAATTGATCCAATCACAAGACTTGAAGGTCATGGTCAAATAACAATAGTCCTTGATGATAAGGGTGATGTGGAAAGAGCTTTTTTCCAGATACCCGAACTTCGTGGATTTGAAGCTTTCTGTGTGGGAAGACCTGCAGAAGAAATGCCTCAAATAACATCACGTATCTGTGGTGTTTGCCCCACAGCTCATCACATGGCTGGGACAAAAGCTCTGGATTCCCTTTTCAAAGTAGAACCCACTCAAACTGCAAAAGTTATTCGTGAACTTTTTTATAATTTGTTTATGTTTGAAGATCACATAATTAATTTTTATTATCTTGGAGGTCCGGATTTCATAGTTGGTCCCGATGCTCCTGCTGGAGAAAGGAATATTCTGGGTGTTATTGAAAAGGTTGGCGTGGATGTTGCCAAACAGGTTATTACCATCAGAAAGCGTTGCCGCGATATTATGGCTGAGATTGGTGGAAAGACTATTCATCCTGTACTCGGTCTTCCCGGCGGTGTGGCAAAAAGAGTAACTGAAGAAACAAGAGATATTATCAAAGAATTCTCTACAGATGCGATCGAGTTTGCAAAATTCACACTTAAGGCTTTTGATGATATCGTTCTAAAAAATAAAGATTATGTTGATCTTATTCTATCTGACACTTATTATCATAATACCTATTACATGGGAATGGTCGATGAAAATAACAAGGTCAATTTCTATGATGGAAAGATCAGGATCGTTGATCCGGAAGGCAAACCGGTAGAACTATTTGCACCGGATGAATATGCGGATATTTTTGCAGAACATGTAGAGGATTGGAGCTATATTAAGTTCCCATATCTGCGAAAGATCGGCTGGAAAGGTTTTATTGACGGTGTTAACAGCGGTATTGTACGAGTTGCACCTCTGGCAAGATTGAATGCTGCCGATGGTATGGCTACTCCACTTGCTCAACAGGAATATGAAAGAATGTATGCTACAGTGGGTGGAAAACCATGTCATAACACACTTGCTTATCATTGGGCAAGATTAGTTGAAATCCTTTATGCTGCTGAAAAAATCAATGAACTTGCCAATTTGGAAGAACTGGTCTCACCTGATACTCGCAATATGAATCTCCAGACTCCTAAAGAAGGAGTTGGAATTGTAGAGGCACCACGAGGTACTTTGATCCATCATTATGAATCAGACGAGAGAGGAGTTTTAACAGGTGTTAATTTGATGGTTGCCACACTGTTTAATTCTGCACCGATATGTATGTCTGTAGAGAAAGCTGCCAAAAAACTTATCAAAGGCGGCAATGTTAATGACGGTTTACTGAATATGGTGGAAATGGCATTCAGAGCTTATGACCCATGTTTCTCCTGTGCTACTCATTCTATTATGGGAGAAATGCCGTTGAATATTACATTCCAGGATAGAGACGGTAAAAAACTCGGTTCTATGAAAAGAGATAGTATTGGGAAAGAAACTGTTTCCTGGAAGTAGTGTTTGATTATTTCAATAATGTAAGATAAAAGGCTGATCTATTTCAGCCTTTTTTATTCGAGTGAAATTTTAAGTAAATAACCAAAATTATAAATATTTATCATGA
>DAOUUD010000207.1 GCA_030668345.1 Candidatus Cloacimonadota bacterium
CTGCAGGTAGATGTAGCACCCGATTATGTGAAGTATTTTAATGATCTTATCAATGCCTTGAAGGATTGGGAATTATAAAAACTTATAAATAATATTATTGGATAACTGATAAAAAGTTTTAAAGGTGGAGCTTGTTGCTACGCCATTTTTAATATCTGAATAAGAATATTAATACAATTCCTGAAATGTCTGCAATAAATTAACAATTAAGGGTCAAATATTAAAATAATTAATTTTAGACTTGACATAATTAATGTTCAAATTAATTTCTGCTCCGAATCAGGAGGTGATTATGAATAAAAGGTTGAAAAACTGTCCGGTATGCAATTCAAATCTGGATATTGTTGAATACCACTGTCCCCAATGCAATACCAGTATTAAAGGTAAATTCGGGGGGGACGATTTTGCTGTGTTAAACCCCAACCAGCAGGAGTTCGTAAAAATATTCATCTGTTGCCAGGGCAATATTAAAGAGGTGGAAAAAGCACTTAAAATTTCATATCCAACTGTAAAGAACAAGTTATCGGAAATTACTACAATTCTATGTCCCGAAAGAAAACAGATCCCTAAATTTAATTCTGATGACATTCTAAAAGAGATCGAAGAAGGAAATATCTCTGTGGATGATGCAATTTCAAAACTTAAAGAAAGGAGTTAATAATGATAAAACTGGAAAAGATGTATGAGTTTGAAACCAAGAGAGAGCTTGTAGTCGAGTTTGAATCGGAGAATTTTGGATTAAAAGTTATAGGCTGGGAAAAGGAAACTTCAGAATTCTTTATAAAACTCGATTTCGAAAAAGCAGATGATGAAGAAATTAAGATCGAAGATATCGTTGATGCAAAATATAATAACAAGAAAAACACTTTAAACATCAAGTTGAATGAACCGGAGAATGTAAGGCATATGAATTCCCAACTTGAATTGAGGGTTCCTCATGTTACGGAAATAATCGGCAAAACCGAAAATGGCGGTGTCTCCATCGAAAATCTGCATGGAATCCAGACGGTAACTACTGAAAATGGCGGGATTAATATAAATCATGTGAATGGTAACCTGATCTGTAAAACCGAAAATGGTTCGATCAAACTGGCAGATTGTAACAGTAATGCAAACCTTGAAACAGAGAATGGCTTGATAGAGATGAAGAAATGTGATGGAATTTTAAAATTAATATCCGAGAACGGAGCAATTAAAATGACAGGTTGCAAAGGTAGTCTGGAGTTAAAACATGAAAACGGAACAATTCGCATTCTGGAAGCAAAGCTGAACATAGCAGCTATCACAAATCAAAATGGAACGATCTATTACGAATTCACTCCCATCGACAAAGGGCAGTTCAAGTTCGAAAATCAAAACGGGAAAATCCATCTTATCATACCGGATGAAATTCCATACAAGATCGAAGCAAAAAACCAAATGGGCAGATTTAATGTTGGTTTAGAAGGAAACTACGACCGCAGAAAAGAGGGAAATGAACAAATCATAGAAATGACGAAAGGATCAGGCAAGGTTGAAATTTCTGCAAAAAATAGAATGGGAAGTATCAGCCTGATGAACCACCCGATGAAGGAGAGTAAGTTCAAGTTTGATATGTCGTTCGTTTCCGATGCAATGGATAAAGCAATGGAAAATATTCCGGAAGAATATTTTGATAAGGAAAAGATCATTAAAAAAATGGAGAAGGCAAAGAAGAAACTGAAAAATATCAAAATTCCTGATATGGAAGAGATAAACAGACATGTAAGTGAAGCTATGGGAAATGTGAACAAAGAACTGAAAAATCTGAAATTCAATGTTTCTGCCGATGATTTTACCGAAATGGCAGATGAAAAGATCTCCAGCGTTGTAAATACTATCCATGAAAAATTCGCCGGAGAAGATCTTACAGAGAAGCAGAAAAATACAGTCGACGAACGCAGTCGCCTGAAGATATTACAGATGCTGCAGGAAGGTAAGATCACAACCGATGAGGCAGAGAAGCTTATCGCGGCAATGGAGGAATAGGATGGAAGATAAACGCAAAATACTTGATATGGTGGCAGAAGGCAAGATAACTGCCGAAGAAGCTGCAAAACTTCTGGCAGCGATGAATCCCAAACCTGTGCCGGCTGCCAAAGGAAAGCGGCTTGTTTTCCAGATCATCCAGGAAGGTACAGAAAAACCGAAAGTGAACATTGCCATTCCTCTGAAACTGGCTAAATTCGGTATGAACTTCATTCCTAAAAATGGGAAAATAAATGCCAATCTCGGTGATACCGATTTCGATATTTCTTCTATCAACTGGCAGGAAATAATGGAGATGGCTGCAGCCGGGGAAACGGGCGAACTTTTTTATATGGATATTGATGAAGAAGATAAAGGTACCATCACTATCCGCATTTCGGTCGAGTAAATAGAGATCAAAATTTGTTCTTATAGCAATGGGTTTTTCACATCCCATTGCTTTTTTTATTTTGTGAAAAATTCCTATAGACTTACCTTATTTAGTATGAATAAAAATAAATTGCTTTATGCTTTAAAATATACATTGATCGGCCTGGCTTTGAGTTTTGTTGGGCAGGCTTTCATTGGTCACAGCAAAATACTACCGGTCCTGTTAACTACTACAGGTGTTGGCTTTGCTGCTTTCGGGGTTTTTATTGCTTTTGGATGGGACAGGTTTTTTAAATGATCGAAGAACATAAGTTCTGCAAAATGAGTATTTTGAAAATTATCACATTAAGAATGTCTTTGCGTCCATTCTCCGTAGCAGGCTACTGCGAAGGATGAAAGGTTTCTGCTTGTAGTGACAAACGAAGCAATCTCATTTTTTACATAATGCTTGAATATTTGAGATTGCCACGATAATCTGGCTTCGAGGGACTACGCCGGGATAGCCCTCCTTCTCCGGCAACTGCCGGATACGGAGGACAGGGAGAAAGAAAATGAAAAAAGTTATTGTCTGGTTTGAAATACCGGTAAATGATTTTACCAGAGCGAAAAAGTTCTACAGCGAGATCATGCAGTTTGAAATTAAAGAAAAAACAATTGGTAATGACCAAATGGGTTTCTTCCCGGGAGAAAAAGGAGAAGTCAGCGGAGCAATTGTAAAAGGTGAAGGCTTTGAACCCGGTGGCAAAGGAACAATCGTCTATCTTAATGGCGGTGACAACCTACAGAGTATTTTAGATAGAGTTGAACCTGCCTGTGGGAAGATAATTGCTCCCAAAACACGTATTGCAGA
>DAOUUD010000083.1 GCA_030668345.1 Candidatus Cloacimonadota bacterium
CTATTCTTTATGTGAAAGACCTGGCAGTTATCCAGATAATAAAAGATAATTACGGCAAACGCCCGATATATTTTGCTGTAACTGCTCCCGATGCTGTCGGTTTTGAGGAACATCTGCGAAACGAAGGAATGGTAGACCGATTGGTGGCTTCCAAGGGAAAGGATCAATTCAATATGAAAAAGCTGATCACAAACATTGACTCCGTTTATTCCTACCGTGGCATTATGGATGACACAATCTACAAAGATACGAATATGAAAAGATTACTGAATAATTATGGTGCAGCCTTCATGCGAACATCCCAGTATGCTCATTCTCAAAAAGATTATGATATTGCGATAAAATATATGCGCAAAGCTATCGATTTTGTTGATAGTAAAAATAAATTCTATTTTGGTCTTTCCCGTCTTTATATGGAAGCAGCATTTCATAACCTGGAAAAAGACCTTGTAGATAAGGCATTCGAATATCTCGAAAATGCAATTTATTATAACAGAACGAATGAAGATCTTGTACAGGTGATCTTTCAGGCAACTGTTTATTCCGAAGCTTATGAGAAGGGAATTTTACTTCTGGAAAAAATAAAACCTTACCAGGATTCTGTTACTGTGGATACAATTATCGAAAGACTTGAACAGATGAAAAGCTGATCCTTTATAACGTATGAAAAGAGAAATATTCATCAAGGGAGCCCGGGAACATAACTTGAAGAATATTGATATAAGAATTCCACGTAATAAATTAATTGTAATAACCGGTGTTTCCGGTTCTGGGAAATCATCACTGGCTTTTGATACGTTATATGCCGAGGGACAACGCAGGTATGTGGAATCTCTTTCTGCCTATGCCCGGCAATTCCTGGGTCAAATGGAAAAACCCAAAATTGACTACATTGAAGGTTTATCTCCAGCTATTTCAATCGAGCAGAAATCAGCCAGCAAAAACCCGCGTTCTACCGTGGGAACCGTCACAGAAATTTATGATTACCTGAGAGTACTGTTTGCCCGAATCGGGATACAGTATTGTCATATCTGCGGAAAACCGGTAGGATCACAAACTACAGATCAACTGGTAGGTCATATTCTCGAAAATAAAACAGGTACTCGTCTGCAGATTTTAGCTCCTATTGTTCAAAATCGTAAAGGTGAACACAAAGAGGAACTGGATGAAGCCCGTAACGAAGGATTTGTGCGGGTAAAGATCAATGGAGTGATGCGTGAACTTTCCGAGGAAATTAATCTGGATAAAAAGAGTAAACACAGCATCGATATTGTTATTGACAGATTGGTAATAAAAGACGGTATCCGCAGTAGATTGATGGATTCGGTAGAAACAGCGCTTCGTTTAACAGACGGTTTTTTGAAAGTGGATTTTGTGGATGAAGATCGTAGCGAGATCCTTTCGGAAGCCAATTCCTGTACAGATTGCGGTATTGGTTTCCCGGAACTTACCCCGCAGCATTTTTCTTTTAACAGCCCTCTGGGGATGTGTAAATCCTGTAATGGGCTGGGAACAAAAATGGAGTTTGATCCCGACCTGATAATACCTGATAAGAATCTTTCCATCATGCAAGGTGCGGTGGTTCACTGGGGTGTTTTGGAAAAGAAAATAAGAAGCTGGCAAAATAAGAAGCTTATCGCAATTTCACGCGAATATGATTTTTCACTGAATACTCCCTGGAAAGATCTTTCCGAAGATATTAAAATTCTTTTGCTGTACGGTTCGCGAGGACGAAGAATAAAATTTGAATGGAGTTCCTACAGTGGTTCAGGAACTTTCTATTCCAATTATGAAGGAATTATAACTACCTTGCGCCGGCGGATGAATGAAACGAAATCTGAATATATGCGCAGGTATTATCTGCAATATATCGGTAACAAACCCTGCCCGGACTGTGAAGGTAAAAAGCTGCGAAAAGAATCACTGGCTGTAAAGATAACCAATGTAACAATAGATGATATTGTGAGGATGTCCATATCTCAGGCAATCGATTTCTTTTCAGAACTTAAACTTACTGGCAATGATAAGATCATTGCGGAAGAGGTTTTGAAGGAAATCAAGAACAGGTTATCTTTCCTGGTGAATGTAGGTTTGCACTATATCACTTTAGAAAGGAAAGCTCCTTCATTATCCGGTGGTGAATCGCAGAGAATTAGGTTAGCAAGCCAGATCGGCAGCAGCCTTGTAGGTGTAATGTATATTCTGGATGAACCGAGTATCGGTCTTCACCAGCGAGATAATCGCAGACTGATTAATATGCTATTTCACCTGAGAGATCTGGGTAATACGGTAATAGTAGTGGAACATGATGAAGAGATGATGCGTTCGTCCGACCAGATAATAGACTTTGGACCTAAAGCTGGAATTTATGGCGGGGAGATAGTTTTTCAGGGTAAAGTAGAAACTCTTGTAAAATCAGCAAAATCATTAACAGGAAAGTATCTTTCAGGCAATCTTAACATAGATTTTCCTGCACATAGATTGAAACCTGATCTGAGAATGCTTGAAATAAACGGTGCCAGGCAGAATAATTTGAAAAATATTATTGTAGAAATTCCGGTTGGATTGTTCACCTGTGTTACAGGTGTTTCCGGTTCGGGTAAAAGTTCTCTCATAAACCAGATACTCTACCCCGCATTGGCACGTAAACTCAACAAGTCGAGCATCAAACAGGGAAAATACAGCAGTATAAATGGTTTTGATCATTTTGATAAAGTGATAAACATAGATCAGCAGCCAATTGGCAGGACACCCAGATCGAATCCTGCTACATATATCAAGCTTTTTGATCCTATCAGAAACCTGTTTGCCCAGCTTCCAGCTTCCAAATTGAGAGGTTACAGACCCGGTAGATTCTCATTCAATGTGAAAGGCGGACGCTGCGAAGCATGTGGTGGAGCCGGTGTAAAACAGATCGAAATGCACTTCCTGCCCGATATTTTTGTTACCTGTGAAGAATGCAAAGGAAAACGGTATAATAAAGAAACCCTGACAATAAAATATAAGAGCAAGAATATTTCCGATATCCTCGACCTCGATGTGCAGGAAGCAATAGAGGTTTTTGCTAACGTTCCCAAAATAGCCAAAAAACTGCAGACTTTACATGAAGTAGGATTGGAATACATAAAATTGGGACAAGCTTCCACAACCTTATCTGGTGGTGAAGCACAAAGAATAAAACTCTCACGCGAACTCAGTAAAACCAGTACAGGACAAACTCTTTACATATTGGATGAACCGACGACCGGTTTGCATTTTGATGATACAAAGAAGCTTTTGAAAGTTCTGCAAAAACTCGTTTCTATGGGCAATACGGTTATAGTGATCGAGCATAATCTTGATGTTATCAAATGTGCCGATCATATCATAGATCTGGGTCCCGAAGGTGGTGATGAAGGTGGAAAAGTTATTGCAACCGGAACTCCGGAAGAAATAGTAAAGAACAAAAAATCTTTTACAGGACAGCACCTCAAGCATTATTTGGAATCAAAAAAGGAGTATGCATGAAATTACGAGAAGAGATATTGAATTTATGGGACAAAAATAAATATGATGAACACGACAGGCAGGTTTTCGATAATTTCAAGAAAGCTTTGAATAGCGGTGAAATTCGTGCTGCAGAATGCATTAATGGAAAATGGCGAACCAACGACTGGGTTAAGAAAGGAATTCTGACTGGCTTCCGGATGGGCAAGATTATTCCCATGGGTAAATTCTATGATAAAGATACCTATCCCCTGCAGAATATTTCTAAGAAAGAAAATATCCGTCTTGTTCCTGGTGGTTCATCTATTCGGGATGGTGCTTATATCGGCAGGAATGTTGTCATGATGCCACCGATGTACATTAATGTGGGTGCCTACGTTGGTGATGGTTCGATGATAGATTCACATGCTCTGGTGGGAACTTGTGCTCAGGTTGGAAAGAACGTTCATTTAAGTGCCGGATCACAACTGGGAGGAGTTCTGGAACCTGTGGGAGCAAACCCGGTTATCATCGAAGATGATGTGTTCATTGGTGGGAATTGCGGACTTTATGAAGGGATCATTGTTAAAAGAAGAGCTATTATTGCTGCGGGGGTAATTATTACATCAGGCACTCCAGTTTACGATGCGGTTCATAAAAGATATATAAAAAAAGAAAGAAATATGCCGCTGATTATTCCGGAAAATGCAATAGTGGTATCAGGAACACGCCCACTGAAAACTAATCCCGAACTTTCCATTTATTGCCCCATAATCATAAAATATCGCGATGCTAAAAGTAACAATTCCGTAGTAATGGAAACCGAGCTTCGTTAAACAATTAAAATGATCGCTACAAGATTGGAAAACGCAGAGATCTCACTGATAAGAAAACTAATTAATAAAGCACCCGAAAACGCTATAAATCTGGGATTGGGAGAGATTCAATTTCCTACTCCAGAACTTCTACTGAAATACGCGAAAGAAATTCTAAATGACGGCAGAATTCACTACACACCGAATGCCGGTTTACCGGAACTTTGTGAAGCTATCGCTGGATATTACAACAGTTCCCATGCAGAAAACATATGTGTTACCGTTGGAGCTGAAGAGGCTATATTTGCTACTTTATTTTCTTATCTGGATCCAGGGGATGAGATACTTATCGCAGATCCTTCCTACCCGGCTTATAAAACCATTATAGAAATGCTTGGCGGTGCAACTGTCTATTTCGATCTTGATCCCCAAAATGATTTCAAGTTAGATAAAAATTCATTTCTTTCCGGTATTTCAGATGCAACAAAAATGGTGATCTTAAATAATCCTTCCAATCCACTCGGTATTAGTTTCAGCCAAGATGAAATTGAGTTTATTTTTGAGACCTGTTATCAAAAGAATATTTTAATTGTAGTTGACGAAGTGTACAGAGAATTGTTCTTGCAAAAAAGACCGGATTCTCTATTTGAAAGAAATGGAAACATCATCATTATTTCCGGGCTTTCAAAATCTCATTGTATGACAGGATGGCGAATCGGCTGGGTGATCTCGAATAAACCGGAATTAATAAAACCTATAATTACAGCTCATCAATATATCTGCACCTGCGCACCATATCTCTCACAGAAAGTTGCTGTAAAAGCTTTATCTGCAGAAGGATTGAAAGCAAACGAAGCAATCAGGGGAAAGTTACGTTCCAATAGAGATTTCATATTAAAAAAATTTAATTCATTTTCTCAAGATATCTACATTTTGCCTAATACGTCTTTTCCATATTTATTCGTTAATTTGCAATTGAACGATCTTCTTTTTGCAGAAAGATTATGCGCATTGGGAGTGATTGTAGTGCCTGGTTGCGCATTTGGAAATAAAGGAAAAGGTTGGCTCAGAATAAACTACGGAATAGAAATAAAATTGCTTGAACAAGGTACTGATTTATTCTTAAGAATTTTATTAGAATAAAATTAAATTGACTAAATTAACATAATTAATAATTTTCTTGCCGAGGTTTAAAATGAAGAGATTATATATTCTGCTGTTGTTACTATTTATCGTGAATTCTTTGAATTCTACCAGCAGGATAGATAATCTTGAAAAGAAACTTAAAACAGTCGTTGCAGAAGAAAAAATCAAAACTTTCAATGCTCTGTCAGTGGAATACAGGTATATTGATCCAGATAAATCTATTGTATATGGTAATGAAGCATTAGCTCTTGCCATAAAGTTCAACGATAACAAACAAAAATGCATAGCTTACGATAATATCGCCACAGCAAATGCAATTCTTGGTAAATATGAGCAATCACTTAAATATTATTCATTTTCTCTTGAATCTGCCGAACAACACGGAGATGTAGATGCAATAATTAATGATTTAGAAAAAATTGCTGATGTTTATAATAACTGGGAAAAATATGAAGAAGCAATAGAATATTATAACAAACTAATGAAAATTTTTGAATTCCGCAAAGATAAAGAGAGCATTGCAAGAACTTTTAACAATATAGGAAAAGTCCATAAAAAATCAGGTAATTTAAATAAAGCATATGAGTATTTTTTAAGAGCGATCAAATTTGAAGAAGATAATGTACATGTTCTTCTGCGTGATGACTACCTGCATTATTCAGAAGTGTATGCTGCGATTGGCAACGATGATAAAGCCCTGGAATTTTACAAATTATATACTACAATAAAAGACACTATAGAAAGCGCATTAAGTTCTCAGAAAATTGTAGATATGCAAAAAAGATATGAGGAAGAAAAAGCTCAACGCGGAATAGAAATTCTAATGAAAGATAAAGAAATCAACGAACTGGAATTGCGACAGCTTACACTGGAAAAGGAAAAGAATGAGAAAGAGTTGATTGCACTAAAACGAAATCAGCAAATTGAAATGTTAAAAAAAGACAACGCCATTCGAGACCTGGAATTAAAACAAACCCGTTATGAGAAAGATGAAATTAAAGAGAAAGTAGAAACTTACAAAAAAGACAAAGAAATAAAAGAATTGGAATTAGGAAAAATTGAATTAGAAGTTTCTAAACAAAAGGCTTTGCAAAGTCTCTATTATCTGATAGGATTTTTACTTTTAATTTCTGCTCTATTCGGTTTTTACCAGGCTCATTCTCGAAATGCTGCGAATAAAGAACTTGCGAAAGTTAATGAAGAACTGGCCAATGCCAACGACAAACTGGAACTTATAGCCAAAACCGACCCGCTCACAAATCTTTCAAACCGTAGGGATATGATCGAAAAAATTGAAAATGAACAGAAAAGATTCGGTAGAAACGGCAAATCATTTGTATTGGTGATGTCTGATATAGATGGCTTTAAATCTGTTAATGACAAATACGGACATGATGGTGGAGATTTTGTTCTGGAATCACTGGCAAAACTTATGCAGTCAGTAGTTAGAAAGCAGGATGTTGTAGGTCGCTGGGGAGGTGAAGAATTTCTTATTCTGCTACCTGAAACTAAATTGGAAGGTGGTAGAGCACTGGCAGAAAAAATACGGAAAAATATCTCAATCACGCCTTATGTTTTCAGCGACAAAAAAATACCTGTTACAATGACTTTTGGGGTTAGTGTCTATAACAAAGCCATGGATATCGACCTCTGTATTAAGAAAGCAGACGAAGCACTTTATAAAGGAAAGAAACGCGGTAAAAACTGCGTTGTTATTTCCAAACCAGATGAAGAGGAACAAAGTTCTACAGAGATCGATATTGATAGTTTTTCATCCGGTTAATTATTAATTTTTATATAAACCTCAGGAGATACTGTGAAACAAATTTTTATAATACTAATTTGTTTA
>DAOUUD010000203.1 GCA_030668345.1 Candidatus Cloacimonadota bacterium
CGCGCAGCAGGAATTCAATTTTGAAAGAATTAAAAGAAATTACCCTGAAAGAATATTTCAAAGGTACTATCAGCGATATTGGCGGACCCACTGCCAATATGTATGAAATGCATTGCAAACTTAATATAAGTGAGACCTGCCAACGAAATTCCTGTTTGTATCCATCAATTTGCTCTCAATTAGATATTTCTCATAAAGAGCAGAAAAAACTGCTTTTCTATGCCAGAAAACTGCAGAGTATCAAACATGTATTCGTGTCATCCGGTATTCGCTTCGACCTTGCTTTAAATGATGAAGAATATATGCAGCAATTAGCAGAACACCATGTGAGCGGACTTCTGAAGCTGGCACCGGAACACAAGAGCGAGAAAGTTCTGAAACTAATGTGTAAACCGTCTTTCGATCTTTATGAAAAATTTCGGCAATACTTTGGTACTTACTGTAAAAAAATAGGAAAAGAGCAATATATTGTCCCCTATATCATTGTTGGTCATCCGGGAGCGACCCTGCATGATACGATCGAACTGGCAATTTACTTGAAAAATAATAATATTAATCTGAAACAGATCCAGGAGTTTACTCCCACCCCCATGACAGTGAGCACATACATGTATTACACAGGAACAGATCTGAAAGGAAATAAAATTAACATACCCAAAAGTAGAGAGATGCGCTTGATGAAAGCTCTGTTGCAATGGTTTGAACCTGAAAACAGGAAACTGGTAATCGAAGCTTTAAGGAAGGCACACAGACCGGAATTGATCAGCTTCTTCCTGGATTAATTTCTATTTCTTCTGATTCTCTTCAAATTGTTTAATAATTTTATCTATTTCTTCTTCAGGGATTTTTGGTCGTCCTGATTTATCGATTGGAAAAGTATCGAGTAATTTCCTGATTTGTTTTCCTTCCTCTGATTCTTGTTCGATTATAAACATTTTTTTTGTTTTTGTGGGAGGAGTTATTATTTTCAGATGGTTTTTATCATCTACAAAAAACTCAATATAGAAGGAATCAAATACATCGAGGTTATTTTTGAAAAAAACCCACGCTTTATAAATTTTATCATTTATTTCAATATCATAATCTAATATTTTTTTAATTTCGTAGGAGGGATTGTAATTTTTCAGATCTACTTCAGAGAAATAGTAATGCATATTTTCCAATGTGTTATTTTCCAGGTTTTTTTTAAATCTTAGTAAAAATTGATAGATCAGGTTGTCTAACTGTGGAGTAACTATCATCTTCGTGCCTATAAATCCCAGATTTCGATATGTTTCAGCTTTCAATTTATTTTTAATACGAGATACTTGCTTTCTAAGGGTTGCATAGGACCCGCCGATGTTATCGTGCATCTCTTTAATATTCTCATTACATTGAAAGTAATAGAATAGTGATTTCAATTCAATGTCGTTCAGCGCTTCGAAAGAATCCCTGAATGCTTCTTGTAAAGATTCGTCCCGTTCATATTCTACTTGCCCATAGATCTTTTCAACCAGTTCCTCACGGTAAGTTCGAACCTGTTTGTTTTCAAGTTTGATCTTATCAAAATACTTGTTACTATAGTTCTTTACAGTATTTATTATCCAACCTTTTTCATTACTATCGCCCTTAAAAGATAATAAAAATAAACTTATTGTCTGAGAAGCAATATCATTTGCTGCATCTATATTCCCGGTAAGATACAGTGCATAACCAAATGCTGCTTTGTTATATTCTTCTAACTGTTTATCAGTATAATTCAACGTTTTTCACCTCTAATTTATTTAAAAAATAAAACTGAATGGATGGGTCAAGATTATTTTTTTTCATTTTTTTTCATTTTTTTTGAGTGGTGAAGTCACACTTTTGGGTTTTTACGGATATTATTATGTAAGGTTATAATAAAACAAAGGAGAGTATGATGAAAAAGAGAATTTTATTAACACTAATTTTGGGGATGTTGCTGGCGTCGATTAGTTATTCTTTGACCCTGGCAGACCTGGATATCGAAGACAGGATCGTTACCAAAGAATGTATCATCGAAATGGATGATGAGATAACCCCAGCAAATATCGAAGAATTGGAAGGCATCGAATTCTGGATAGTTTATGAAACCGACGGATACATCATTGTATTAATTGAAGGAAAATATATTATTGTTTCCAAGGATTAATCATGAAAAAGCTATACGAAGACCAAAATTATTACATTGTTCAGATAGAAGACAAGATCTACGTATTTAAGAAATAGGTAGAGAAAGAAGTTTATTTTATAGGTTACCCCGTGGAAATTTTTTCCACGGGGATAGAGTCGTTAATAGAGGGGAGATACCCTGCTAAGGAAGGTAAAAAATGGCAAAAATATTAATTACCGAAGATGAAAGGATAATAGCCGAAGATCTGAAACTCACCCTGCAGAGTTTTGGACATGAAGTTGCTGCTATTTGCGCCAGTGGCGAAGAGGCTATTATCAAAACCAGGGAATTGCTTCCTGATCTTATTCTTATGGATATACAGCTTAAAGGAAAGCTATCCGGTATTGAGGCAGCTCTTATCCTGAAGAGCAGTAAAATCCCTGTTATTTTCTGTACAGCTTACTCAGATCATAAAACCATTATGCAAGCTGCGAGTGTAGATAATAGTGGCTATTTGATTAAACCCATTATGGAAAATGAACTGAAATGTATTCTTGATAAAGTATTGAACGGGAAAAGCTCTAAAAAACCTAAGAGATTAACTCTCAAAAATAGAATAGAATTTGAGCTGGCTGACCTGGAAATGATACAGCAAAGCTGAAATGAGGATAAATTTATGATGTTTAAAGTAACCAAAGTATTCGATGGGGATACTTTTGAAATATATCCGCGTTGGAACTGGAATGATAATACAGGGAATATTGTGGGATTGAAAGGAATAAAATCTCCATTTCTTGGTAATCCAGCCTATGATGAAGCTAAAATAAAATTGGAAAAAGTAATCCTTAATAAACAAGTAGACCTGCGAAATCCCATGAACCTGCATACCGGTCGCCTGCTCTGTGATGTATTTGTAGACGGCGATGATGTGCGGGAACACCTGGGAAGTGAAAGAGAATAATAGATCATTAATGGTTGTCTTTGCGAAGGAGCACAGCGACTGCGGCAATCTTGTATGATTGAGAATTGTTATAAATAAGATTGCTTCGACAGAAATATAAAAGAAGATTCCTCCAGCCTTCATTAAAATTACGGCTTGGCTGGTACCATTGCAAAATAATCTCCACAGCACTCTTCCCGGAAACATA
>DAOUUD010000245.1 GCA_030668345.1 Candidatus Cloacimonadota bacterium
ATCCCGGAAAGTATTTTACCTGAAATCCGTCCTTCATCAGATAATGATACCTTCGGATATACATCGGATAGTGTGTTCTTCGAAGGCAAAATTCCTGTTTGCGGTTGTCTGGGAGATCAGCAGGCTGCTCTTTTCGGACAAAATTGCACCAGAAGAGGAGAAGCAAAAAATACCTATGGTACCGGCTGTTTCCTGCTTGTTAACACCGGAGAGGAAATTGTTCATTCCCGTCACGGCTTGCTCACGACTGTTGCTTGTAAGATAGGTAATGAACCGGCTAAGTATGCATTGGAAGGCTCTGTTGCCATGGCTGGATCTCTTGTTCAGTGGTTTCGCGATAATTTTGGACTGATCACCGAATCGGCGGAAATTGAAACTCTTGCTTCCGGAGTGAAAGATAACGGTGGACTCTATTTTGTTCCTGCTTTTTCAGGACTTTTTGCTCCTCATTGGAACAGTAACGCACGGGGTTTAATGATCGGTCTTACTCATTATATTAATAAAAAGCATATAGCCAGAGCAATTCTGGAAGCTACTGCTTTTCAGACCAGAGAAGTGTTTGAGGCTATGCAAAAGGATTCCGGATTGGAATTGAAAAAACTGAAAGTGGATGGCGGAATGACAGCTAATGATCTTCTCATGCAGTTCCAGTCGGATATTTTAAATGTAGAAGTTATTCGTCCCATTATAACCGAAACAACTGCCCTGGGTGCAGCTTATGCCGCTGGGCTGGCAGTAGGATTCTGGAAAAATATAGAATCTCTGGCAGCGAACTGGCAGGCAGGTAAAACCTGGACGCCGTCCATGAATGAAGAAAAGCGGCATAATGAATATTCAAAATGGAAGAAAGCTGTTGCACGATGTAAAGATTGGATATAAATAGTTTTATAAGAAAGTAAAAAATAGAGGAGAAAACAATGGATCTGAAAGAATTCAACCAGCCTTACTCCCACATGGGAAACAAAAATATCGGTGTACTGCTGATCCACGGTTTCACATCCACTACTTCCGGCATGATGTATCTTGCTAAAAAATTTGCAGCAGCAGATTTCCACGTGGAATTACCTTCCCTACCCGGTCATGGTACAACCTGGCAGAACTTAAATAAAACCAGCTATCAAGATTGGATTGCAGAATTACAAAAATCACTGCAAACTCTTCAATCCCGAACATCCAATATCTATGTTTGCGGACTCTCGCTGGGAGGTGCTTTGGCATTGCGTATTGCACAGCTTCATCCCGAAATATCAGGGATCATTCTTATTAATAATGCCTGTAAATTCACTCATCCAAAATTCTGGTTCGTTCCCATTATTCGCTTTTTTATTCCGTCCACTCCTGCTATAGCTTCCGATATAAAAGACCCGGAAGAAAAAGAGATCGCTTATCTGCGCACACCCACCAATGCCGTACATCAGATGCTTTGTTTAATGAAAATCGTCCGAAAAAATCTATCACAAACCAAACAGCCTGTTCTTATATTCAAATCAAAAGAAGATCACGTAATTCCCCGTGTAAGCGCACTATACACACTCAAAAAAATAGGTTCTTCCCAAAAGGAACTTATCTGGCTGGAAAATTCATATCATGTGGCACCACTGGATTACGATAAAGAACTCATCGCAAAAAAAAGTATTGAGTTTATTCTACAACAAAAATAATATGCGATTCATCAAAACACAAGACGGCTCGCACACAGTTTTTAACCAAAAATATCAAGAGCATTATCACACCATTTCCGGTGCCTTGGAAGAAGCTCTTGAAAAACATGTAAATGCTATCGGTGTAGAAGATGGATTCCACATTCTGGATTTCTGTTTCGGACTTGGATACAATTCTATCATAGCTACAAAAAAGCACAAAAAATTACAAATTGTTGGTCTGGAAAATGATATAGAAATTATAAAAGCAATTAAAGAATTAGAAGTTCCCAGAGAGATCGAAAAAGAATTTGCTGCTTTCCGAGATTTAGCTGAAAAGCTGGAAATAACCGATGATGACAATAATACAATCAAATTGATCATAGGAGATGCTCTTGTTTCACTCGATTCACTTCCAAAAGAATATTTCGACCGTGTTTTCTTCGACCCGTTCTCACCCGGCAAACAACCCGAAATGTGGAGCAGGAAAGTATTCCAAAAAGTTAACAACATAATGAAACCGGGAGCAAAACTGAGTACATACAGTTGTGCAAAATTCGTTCGACAAAATATGCTCGCAGCGGGATTCAAAGTGCTGGATGGTCCTATCGTGGGCAGGAAAAGCCCGGCTACGATAGCAATCAAAATGTAAGGTGGGCAATTGCCCACCATACGAGGTAATTTTGCCGAATTATAAAAGAATGTATGCTCAAAATCATCCTGTTTTTATAACAATTAATACTTACAAAAGAAGGTCCATTTTGATTAATAATTTTAAACTTCTACAAGAAAGCTGGAAGATTGCAAAAGAGAAATTTAAATTTAATATATTTGCTTATTGTGTTTTACCAGATCATATACATCTGATTTTAGAAATGAATGATATTTATGAATATCCCAAGATTATTGGCTCAATGAAATGGAATTTTTCTAAGAATATAAATACTAAATTTGTCGAAAGAAAGTCATTATCTATTAGCAAACAAAAGAAAAGAGAAAAAGG
>DAOUUD010000127.1 GCA_030668345.1 Candidatus Cloacimonadota bacterium
ACAGCAGATCACGGGTAAGGGAATAGATATTATGCTTGCCATCGATGTGAGCGGTAGCATGAAAGCCGTGGACTTCCAACCCAAAAACCGTCTGGAAGCAGCCAAAAAAGTCGCTATAGATTTCATCGATCACCGTCACAATGACCGTATCGGTCTTATTGTTTTCTCGGAAAATGCCTACACTCAATGCCCACTCACGCTCGATTATAATATCCTCATGACCATCATGACAGATATGAAGATAAATGAAGAAGCCAGCGGAACAGCGATCGGTATGGGTCTGGCAACAGCAGTTGCCAGATTGAAAGATTCAGAAGCAAAATCGAAAGTAATAATACTGATAACCGATGGACGCAATAATGCCGGTGAGATAGATCCCTTTACCGCTGCTGATCTGGCTGCCACTTTTGGAGTAAAGGTTTATTGTGTGGGCGTTGGCAGTAAAGGTCTGGTGGACTACCCGTTCCAAACTCCTTTTGGCATCAGGTACCAGAAAGTAAATATAGAAATGGACATGAACACACTTAATAAGATCGCCGAGATAACAGGTTCGGAAAGAGCCAGATTAGCTACCAACACTGCTGAACTGAAAGCTATTATAGAATATATTGACAAATTGGAAAAAACAGAATTAAAGATAAACGATTATTATATTTACCAGGAGCTTTTCTGGAAATATTTAATTTTTGCTTTTGTGATAATTTTATTAGAATTTTCGTTCAGGATCGTGATAAGGAAGGAAATACCGTGAGGGTAATTTATGCATTGGGGTAATCCGTATATTCTGTTTCTTTTACTGCTTGTTCCCCTGTTCGTTATTCTTCTGGGAGTAGCGGCACACAACAGGAAAAAGCAGTTCAGCAACTTCGCAGATAAGAAATTTTATGACTATTATATGCAGCAATTTTCTTTCTTTCATTGGTCTTTGAAGAATGTAATTTTCATCATGGCTGTTTTCTTCCTGATAATTGCTTTAGCTCGTCCCCGCTGGAATAAAGAAGTACAGATCGTGAAGAAGGAAGGCATCGATATCGTGGTTGCAATCGATGTTTCCAAAAGCATGGACGCACAGGATATTCAACCCAGCCGTATCGAACGTGCAAAAGATCAGATATCACTTTTCATAGATCAACTGAAAGGTGATCGCATTGCTATCGTTGCTTTTGCCGGAAAGAGCTTTGTACAGTGCCCGTTAACCAACGATTATGGTGCAGCCAAGCTCTTTTTAAACCTGCTGGATACAGAAACGGTACCCTCCTATGGAACCGATATCGGTGGTGCTATTACCAGGGCAGTTTCCCTGTTTGGTGAAGATGAAAAACACAAAGTCATCATCGTAGTAAGCGATGGAGAAGACCTGGAAGAAAATGCTGTAAAAATAGCTGAGGAAACTGCCAGAAAGAACACTATTATCTACACACTTGGTGTAGGTTCGCCGGAAGGAAGCACTATCCCTGTTCGGGATGCATCGGGCAATGTAGTCTATGCCAAAGATGATAAAGGTGATATTATTTTCACAAAATTGGATATTAGCATTCTTACAAAGATCGCCAAAACTGGAAACGGTCGCTTCTTCCCTATCACACCCCGTCAATCAGAGATCTTCGAGATCATGAAAAATATCAATGCTATCGAGAAGAAAAAAATCGATTCACGTGAATTCACCCGCTATAAAGAACAGTACAAATACTTTGCTATTGCGGCTTTATTGCTTTTACTCATCGAATCTTATATTCTGTATAAGAAGAAAGCTAAATTCAAAAGGGTAATATAAAATGGATAATAAAATCTTATTTATATTTCTCACATCTTTATTTTTATCTGTAAGTGTTATTCTATCTGCAGAAATTCTAACTTACGATAAAGCCATCCAGAATATGAAAGGAATTAAACATTATGATAAAAATAATTTCCAGGATTCCGAGAAAAAGTTCAGCGATAATGCCGTAAGGTATCCCGATGATAGCCGATTGCACTTCAACCAGGGAAATGCTCAATACAAAAACGGAAAGCTTGAAGATGCCGAGCATTCCTACAATCTCACCCTGAAAAATCAGGATTTTAGTGAAACATCAAAAGCCTTACAGAACCTGGGTAATGTAAAATTCCAGCAGAAAGATTACAAGAAAGCAATCGAGCACTACCGCAACTCTCTAATTGAAGACCCTAATAACATGGATGCACGTTATAATTATGAACTGGCAGCAAAGATGCTGCAGCGTCAACAGCAGGAAAAACAACAGCAAAATGAGAACGACGAAAATATAGATCAGGAAAAAAAAGAACAACAGAAAGATCAGCAGCAGCAGGATCAGCAGGATGATCAACAGAAACAACAGCAGGATAAACAAGAGCAGCAACAAAATGAACAGCAGCAGGACATGAAAAAAGAGCAGAAAAAAGAAGATGCTGAAAAAATGTTGAAAGCCCTGCTGCAAAAAGAAAAAGAAGAGATGAAAAAAGAAAAACAAAAAATGAATGTTGACAAAGCAAAACGTGGTAAATACTGGTAAACAGGGTAATGTTAACATGATAAGAAATATAATAATTACAGTATTGTTGCTGGTTCTCACCACTATGCTTCTGGCGAACGATATTGTGGTGGAATCTTACGTGGACAAGACAAAGATCGGCTTGCAGGATCAATTGAAATTCACCATCGAATTCTCCGGGGAGAAAGCCGGTGAAATTGCCACACCGGATATTCCAGAGATCGATAACTTTAGAAATATGGGGGTTTCTTCTTCCTCATCATCATCTTATTCGATAATCAATGGTAAAATGACCTCAAAAATAAGAAAGAGCTTTAACTATACCCTGCAGCCAAACCGCACGGGAAATTTCATCATTCCACCTATTACTTTGAAAGCAAAGGACAAAACATTTACCACTCAACCTATCTCCATAAAAGTGGTGGATGGCACCACGGAACCTCTTCCGCAAACTTCCAGGCAATTCACCAGAGATGACAGTCCCGGGAAATTGGAAGATAATCTTTTTGTACTGGCAGAAGTAGATAAAAAGAATATTTTCAAAGGTGAGCCGATAACAGTAGAGTTTTCGCTTTATACACGTTATGATCCTTACGATATAAATGATCTTTCTTTTAGTTCGGAACCTGTTTTCAATGGTTTTTGGAACGAGGTCAGTTTTCGAGCAAAAAGAATAGGTTTTTCCAGCGCTACATTAAATGAGCAGCGTTATCATAAAATGCCGTTGATCAGGTTGGTGCTTATTCCTACCCGCACCGGCACACTGGAAATATCTTCACTGGAAATGCTGGTTGATGTGCGCATCCAATCCAGAAGTTTTTTTGATTTTGGTTCCACAAAAAGATATTCTATCAAAAGCAAACCAATATACATAAATGTAAAAGAATTACCTTATGAAAACCACCCAAACGGGTTCTCCGGTGCGGTAGGACAATACACATTATCCAGCAGTACAAGTGATACCGAGCTTAAAGTTGGAGATTCCTTTACTTATACTTTGAATATAAAAGGAATTGGCAACCTGAAGCAGTTTGAAGTTCCTGCTCTACCCGAGATCAATAATTTACGTTTCCTTGATCCGGAAATTTCTACAAAGATAAATGAAGATAAGAAATCAGGAACAAAAACGATAAAATATCTAGTAATCGCACAGGAAAAGGGAGTATTTAAAATCCCACCCATTATTTTTTCCTACTTTGATCCTTACCAGAAAAAATATATCATCAAGCAAACCCGTGAATATACTTTGGATGTGCAGGAAGGCGATATGACCTATATCTCCAGCAGTGCTGCTCAATCTTCTGTAGAACGGGAAGGAGCAGATATCGGTTTTATTATCACCGAAATTAAACTGAAAGATAATACAATTTATTTTGCTGAGTTCGGTTACTGGTTGTTCTGGTTAGCATTTATTTTACTGCTGCCTGTATCTTATATTTATGCAAATGAACGTCAGAAACTTAGTGGTAACCTCAATTATCAAAGGCAGAAACAGGCAAACAAGATTTTACGTAAATACATGAAAGCTGCTACCGCTCATGCCGGTAAAGGACAGATCGAATTTTATTCTGCTGCTCAACTGGGACTCAGCAGTTACCTGGCAGATAAATTAAAAATACCACGCGGAAGTTCTACAGATCAACTTCTTACCGAAGTACAAAAAAGAACCGACTCCCCTGACATTTCAGAAAAGATCAGTACCCTTTTGGAGAAATGTGATCAATCCCGTTTTATGCCGGGTGGTTTTTCCCGCGAAAATATCGAGAATGACTTTAATTTCCTGAAAGAAATAATTGCTGATATATCTAAAACAAAGATATGAGGAACTGATGAAAAAGCTGATCTTAATCTTATTAATTATTACCTTCAATTTACTTCTGTGGGGTGAATCAAAGATAGATGAAGTGTTTCAAAATGCATTGCACGAATATGAAACAAATAATTATGAAAATGCTTTGAGAGATTTTCTAAGCATCGAAAATGAAGGTCTGATAAATGCAGATCTTTTTTATAATATAGGAAATTGTCATTTCCGGATTCATCAAATTGGAAGATCGATACTTTATTACAAAAAAGCCCTCAAGATCGAATCTGACCATACCAGCGCCAGGAAAAACCTGGAATTTGCACTGACCTTAACCAAAGATAAACAGGAAATCGACTCAGAAGATGTCATCCGCTCTTTCTGGGAGAAACTATTCGATTCACTTTCTATTAATCTGTTAGCTGTTATTGTACTTATCATTTTTTGTCTTATTATCTTGCTTACCTGTTTTATGATAGTTTATTACCGTAATCGTGAAAGAACGGTTCCCATCTTCATTACAACTGTTCTCATTTTTTTCCTGCTCATCTTTCTGCTGCTCGGTTTCCTTAAATGGCGAGCTTATCATTTCCGGAATGAGGGCGTTATACTCACTCCTTCTGCCATCGGTTACAGTGGACCAAGCGAAGATTTCACGCGTGTTTTTACTGTTCACGAAGGTATGGTATTTGAAGTGGAGAGAGAAGAGAATAACTGGAGCTTGATAAAACTTCCCAATGGACTGGGCGGCTGGGTTCATAAAGAATCTTTTGAATTGATCAAACTATAAATCAATAAATGAAATACCTGCTTATTTTTTTTTTCATGGCACTCGCTCTATCAATTATGGCAGAAGATATTTTAACTTTGCAGGGAAATGCAACTCAGGGTGGCGTTCTGGTTGGAAAAGTTTCTTCCAGAGTTGAGAAAATCTTCTTAGATTACCAGGAAATACCGCTTATGGAAAATATTTTTATCATCGGTTTCGATCGCGACGCTAAGCTCCGTCATATTTTAACCCTGGTAATGCAAAATGGGCAAATGGAAACGACTGAATTTCACCTAACCAGGCGGGAATATGAAACTCAAAGAATTGATAATATCCCTCCTGAGTATCTTGAAGACCCCAAAGATAAAGATATAATAGATAGGATTAAACGTGAATCTGCAACACTGCAAGAGTTCCGG
>DAOUUD010000116.1 GCA_030668345.1 Candidatus Cloacimonadota bacterium
AGCAAAAACTCACAAAGTTCAATTGAATTCGTAATGCCTTTTTTGTTGTTTTGCAAATAATAGGAAACATTGGGCATGGCATAAAAAGCACCCTGCGGTATGTTGCATTTCACATTTGGTATATTATTTAGTTTCTCCACCAGAAAGTTTCTTCGTTTTTGAAATTCTTCCCGCATGATAGAGATACTTTCTTCGCATTTGTCTAAAGCAACAACTGCGGCTTTTTGCGTAATCGAATTTACGCAGGATGTTGTATGACTCTGTATCCTGCTGGCATATTTGATTATATCGGTGGGACCGGCTGCATAACCAAGTCTCCATCCGGTCATGGCATAAGCTTTGGAAACTCCATTTATCAAAATGGTATGTTCGCGAACTTCGGGTGAAAGCGAAGCGATAGAAACATGTTCGACACCGTCGTAAATAAGTTTTTCATAGATCTCATCAGAAATTATCAGGATGTCGTATTTCAAACATATTTCTGCAATTTCTTCCAGTTCCTTCTTGCTATAAACGGAACCCGTGGGATTATTGGGTGAATTCAGAATAAGCACTTTGGGTCTACTGAGAGAAAGGATGGTCTCTTCCAGTTGTTTGGCAGTTATTTTGAAATTTGATGACATGTTTGTAGGAAGCAATATGGGAAAAGCACCCACCATTTCCACCTGGGAAGTATAACTCACCCAATAAGGAGAAGGAATAAGAACCTCATCACGGGAATCACAAACCGTCATTAAAACAAATACGATGGAGGCTTTAGCTCCCGGTGAAACCAGGATGTCATTGGGATTGCAATCAAGATCATTATCTCGTTTCAATTTATTTGCAATTGCTTCCCGCAATTCGATGATACCGGAAGTATTCGTATAACGTGTAAAATTGTCGTCAATAGCCTTCTTGGCTTCGTCTTTGATATATTCCGGTGTATTAAAATCCGGTTCACCTACTCCAAAATTTATTACATCTATCCCCTCCGCTTTCATCTGCTTTGCCAGCGCTGAAACGGTGAGAGTTGGCGACGGTTTTATCGCCTTTGCCCTCTGAGAAATTTGGATTGTCATTTGTACCTCTTATTTATTATTTTCGCCTTCAACTACTATTTTAGAAATGTCTGCCACTTGCAGGAATAGTTCTCTGATTTTATTTAACAAATTATATCTGTTTTGTCTTAATTTCATATCTTCAATATTCACCAGTACATCATCAAAGAATTTATCGATAACAGCACCGAAAACCACCAATTCTTGCAGCACATCTCCATAAGCTTTAGCAGGAAGTAGTTTTGCTATTTTTTCTGCAAGTATATTATATTCTCTATAGAGTAATATCTCTGTTTTTTCCTTTAAAAGTTTCTCATTTACTTTAGATATTTCAGCGGCTTTGGCAATAATATTGGAAACACGTTTAAAGCCAAGAACAAGTTTTATAAAATCTTCTCTCTGTAAGAAATTCTTGAGTGCTTCAGCACGATGTACAAGATCAGGGATATTGGAATAGTCTATGTGCATTACGCTTTCGATAACATCATAATCGATTCCTCTTTGTTTAAGAAGCCAGTTCACACGCTGCCTGAAAAAGTCATAAACGATGTCTTTATTGTTATCAGGTTTCTCAAGTTTATTCTGGAGGATTTTGAAAGCTTCATCAATCAGGTTATGAAGATTGATCTCAAAATTCTGATTTGCAATTATTTGAACAATTCCGTTTCCTGCCCGACGTAGAGCAAAAGGGTCTTTGGAACCGGTTGGGATCATATCCACCCCGATAATACCACAAACTGTATCCATCTTATCCGCAATAGCTACAATAGCACCTACTTCTGATAAACTTTTGTAATAACCTCCACTTTTGTAATGTTCTTCAATTGCCTTAGCAACATCAGGTTTTTCTCCACTTTCAAGAGCATATCGATGGCCAATATATCCCTGTAGTTTTGTATACTCTTTTTCTCCCAGCATCATTGTAACCAGGTCAGCTTTACATAAATGAGCAGCTCTGAGGGAATTTTCTTTGATTTCTTTACTTATTTTCAGCTTATCACAAATAAATTGAATTATCTTTTTTACTCTTTCAATTTTTTCATAGAGACTTCCCAGTTTCTCCTGGAATGTTACTTCTTTTAATTTTGGAACATAATTCTCTAATGGTTGTTTGATATCTTCTTTAAAATAAAACTCTGCATCCTCCAGTCGAGCTTTTATAACCTTTTCGTTTCCACTCTTTATCAAATCTGAATATTTAGAATCTCTATTAGACACGAAAGCAAATTGATTAACTAAATTGTTTTCCTCATCGTGAATTGCAAAATATTTCTGATGTTCAGATAAGGTGAGTATTACAACTTTTTCAGGAAGGTCCAGGTATTTTTTATCAAATTCCGCCACATCAACAGTGGGGTATTCAACTAAGTCAGTTACTGTGTCTAAAAGATAAGCTTCATCTACAATTTTATCATTAGTTTTATTAAATAGCTGTTTTGTAATTTCTGCCTGTCTCGTTTGCCTGTTGGGGATTACATAGACGCTTTGTAGTTTTTCTTCATATTCATTTATGCTTTTTATTTCTATCGGATTTTCCAGTTTCTGAAAGCGATTTCCATAAGAGATATTACCGGATTTTATTTCCTCAATTTCAAGGTCGATAACTTCATTTCCAAACAGCACAACCAGCCAGCGGATGGGTCTGGCAAAAGAAAGTTTCCTGTTTTTCCATTTCATGGATTTAGGGAAAGGTATTTTTGGAATTATATCTCTTATAATTCGAGCTAAAATTTCTGTTGTTTCTCTTCCCTTAATTTCTTTTTTTACAGCGATTTTATCGCCTTTAGTGGTTGACTTGATAAAAATATCTTTTTCCGTAGCACCAGCTCCTTTCAAGAATCCAAGTGCTGCTTTTGTTAATTTACCATCAGAGTCGTAAGCTACAGCTTTAGCGGGTCCCACTTTTTCAACTATCTCATCTTCCTGTTGGGATTGCAAAGAGATTATTTTTATAGCCAGGCGGCGGGGAGTGGAAAATGGAATTATTTTGTCAAAATCAAGTTTGGCTTCTTTCAAGCTTGATTCAAAAAAAGATATTAATTTATTAACTGCTCCGGCAATATAACCAGCAGGTATCTCTTCAACTCCAATTTCAAACAGAAAATCTTTCTTCGGCATCTTCACTCCGAAATAAATTTTGAACAACTTTCAAAAATCTTTTTTTTATGTCTAACCTTTTTTCTCAATTTAAAATAACAAAAGCGGTCACCAAAACAGAGACCGCTATAATTAATTTTATAAGTCAGTTTACAATCCTGAACATTAAAACAAGTAATTCATCGTCACCTGGTTCACAAAGCCCAGATCGCCGTAAGAAACAATAGCATAATCAATTTTCAGATTGTATTTATCCAGGTTGAAACCCGTTCCAAAAGACATACCGGAAAAGACATCATAATCGCCGCTGGTTTTCCAGTCGGAAGCATTGGTTTTATATCCCGCTCTTAAAGCTAACATCTCATGCAATCGATATTCGCATCCGATCCTGCCCGAGAAATCATAGTCGAGCGGTTTATGGATATCCAGTGTGACATACAGTTTTTCATTGGGATGATAATTGAACCCGGCAGTTACTGTCTGCGGCAGGTTTTCTTCATACTCATTATCGGTATAATAGGAAAGTTGTTTGCCGAAATTTCTGAAAGCAATCCCTAATTTCAGGTTTTCATTTGTAGTCTGATGCAGAATCCCCACATCGAAAGCAACTGCGGAACCATAATTATCATCCAGGTTTTCCCTGATGTATTTTACGCTGATTCCAACATCAAGAATATCAATCAAATAGTGTGCCACAGATGCTCCCAGCACAATATTCGACATGCCAAAAGTACCATCCGTTCCGGCATATTGTCCCATCTCATCAGCCAGGGTACGATCTTCGGTAGCAGTTAGTCCTTTAGCAAAAAAGCCAAAGACCATTTTTTCATTCCTGGGCAACACAAACACAGCGGAACCGCACTGAATTCCATCAAAATAACTCATGTAGGTGGCAGAAGCCTGTGAAGATTTTACCTGCACCAATCCAGCTGGATTGAAAAAAACAGCTGCAGCATCGTCAGCTAACCCGGTGTATGCATTTCCCATAGCAGCAGCTCGAGCTGAATAATTCACTTTCAAAAAAGTGAAACCGGTGGTGCCGGTAGTATCTTCCGCTACTGTATTTACTACAAATAAAAGTAGTATTAATAATGTTATTTTATATTTCATCGCTAATTCCTTTCAATAATTCATATACTTCTTCCGGTGAAGAACAAGTTAATAACCGTTTTCTGTTCTCTTCATTCCGGAAAAAATTGGAAATAGAACTGAGAACCTTCATATATTCATCTTTCATCATTTCCGGAACTGCAATCATAAAGATTATCTTTACCGGTTCGCCGTCAATTGAGTTAAAATCAAGTTCGTTGTCAAGCAGATATACACCAATTTTCAATTCTTTCACAGCTAATGAACGAGCATGCGGTATAGCTATTTTCCTGCCAATGCCTGTGGACATCAGCTTTTCACGTTCCAAAATCTCATTCATAAATTTTTCTGGTGATAATATTACTTTTTTTTCATACAGGAATTCTACCATTTCGGTAAGACAGCTCTTTTTATCGAGAGCGTAGTAGTTCAATTTTATCAAATCAGGTGAAAATAATTTCATAAACCTTCTTTCCAGCTTTAAAAGCCCCTTCAAACTCTTCCATTTATTTCCTTGACTTTAAACAGTCAAATAATTTTTTGTATTGCAAATTTATAATATAGGAGAGGATTTAACAATGTATAAGAAAAAAAATTTGCAGAAGGTGTTCGTGTTATCGTTAATTATGTTAACAACCATTCTCTTTGCCGCCAAAGGAATTCCCGATACAACAGTGGTAGCAGAATTTGACGGTGGAAAAATTACTATGGGTCAATTGGAAGACAGGCTTTCTAAAATACCGCCCATGTACCAACCCAAATACTCTAATGAAGAAGGCAAAAAACAACTGCTCGATATGCTTTGTACTGAAGAGGTGTTTTATTACGAAGCTCTTCAAAGAAACATTGGAGAAGATGAAAAGTTCTTCTCTCGCATAGATGGACAGATAAAAACCGCCTATTTTAATGAGTACAATAAAGAACTTTCTGCAGGCAATATTACTTTTACAAGCGACGAGAAAAATGCATATTTCAAAGAAAACCTAGAAATGTTTGCCGGACGTACATACGAGGAATGTGAAAATGAAATTGAACAGAGAATGCGACCCCAAAAAGAAAAAGATTTCATGTCTGAAAAAACTGATAAACTTAATACAAAATATAAAGTGGAGATCCATTACGATCTGCTGGAACAGATCAACCTGGTACATGTGGATAGTAATGATGTGATAATCGATGAAATTCTTGTTAGTAGTACCGACCCAACTCTTCAGAAAACAGTTAAAGATATTTTAGATGGATATGATGTTATACAACCATCCGCACAGATATCGCTTCAGAATCCCCAGGCATTAAAAAATTATATCGATAACCTGGTTAAACTGGATGTTTTTTATAAAGATGCGATTGAAAACGGGTTCGATAAAAATGAAGCTATCCAGGAAATTGTGGAACAGATCAAACGTAATATGATGATGCGAACTGTTTATAATATATTGGTTGTAGATGCCATCGACAACAGTGATGAAAACGCACAGGAATTTTATAATAACAACATAGAAAAATTCAGTACTAAACCTTATCGAAAGATCCAGACATTCGGTTTTACATCCAAAGATACTGCCAAAAAAATGATGAAACTGGTAAAGAAATACTATAAAAAGAACAACGAAGAAGCCCTGAAAAAACTTATTGAAGAACATTCGGAATATAAAGCCAAAGATGGTCTTCTGGATCACATTTACAAGAACGATATTATTACCT
>DAOUUD010000190.1 GCA_030668345.1 Candidatus Cloacimonadota bacterium
CATTACTCCTTCTGGTCAGGAATAATTTTCAGTCCCTGTTTTTGTAGGAATTCATCGATCTGTTCTTCCGGATAAAAACCTACATGCCGATGAATTTCCTTTCCTGTTTCATCAAGGAAAACCTGAGTTGGGATCATTTTGTTCTTATATTTTGCAGCTATTTTGTTCTCCTTTCTCACATCATGAAAGATTACATCGATCTGATCACCATATTTTACACTGATAGATTCCATAACTTTTTCCATCATTTTGCAGGGAATGCAGGTTTTGGAGCCTAATTCCAGAAATGTGATTTTCGGTTTGTGCACCACAGTTGAATCCGGCTGAACTTCCTGAGCCAGGCAGATAAATATGACAACTGAAAATAATAATAAGAATAACGTTTTTTTCATTTTTATTTCCTTATGAGATCAGCTTGATTATGTCTTTGGGGCTTAAAACTTTTCCCACCGATTTCACATTTTCATCGATGACCAATGCTGGTGTCATCATCACACCATAATCGATGATCTTGTTAATTTCTTCCACTTTCTCCAGGGTTGCATCAATTTGTGATTCTCGTAAAGCAGCTTCTACATTTGCATACAACTTCTTACATTTCGGACAACCAGTCCCTAAAATTTTGATAATCATTATTCTCTCCTAAGAGTCGGCTTTGCAGAGCAAAACGATCTCTATTTTTTTATTTATTTTACCTTAGCCGTCTGCACCACGCCAGTATGGTCAGACACCTTCTCCTGTGAGGAGAAGGGAACAATAATCTGTAATTCTGAGGATGAAAAGAATTCCTCAGATGGACAAAACACTCTATTTTACAGGATTCATTTCTTTTGATATTTTTTCCCATGGGGCAGTTTCTTCATTTTCTCTGTATTTGATTATCAGCATCTTTATTGAATCAAAATTTACTTGAGTTTCGAGAAGAGTGTCATCACCAACAAAGACTTTTGGTGTTTTCTTATAATCCTTTTCTGCGAGATGATAGAATTTACACAAAGCATTATTCATCAGCTTTCCTTCATCCGTTTCGATATTGAATTTCTTGATTATCAGTAACGGATATTTTTCTTCCAGTTCATTAAAATTACTATTTGTTCTTTTGAATTCAGTGGAATTTTTTCCGTAAATATAAGCAATATGAACATGGAATTTATCAGAACTCTCTTGTTTCTCTTCAACCTCAAAAAGAAGAGGAACACAGCAACCACCCAAGCCTGCATATTCTTCAATCGTAGTTTCTAATTTGGAATAGATTTCATCACCTTTAATTAACACACTACCCATTAATATTATTGGAAAAACTTCAATCTTGCCGAATTCTTTTTCAATTTCTTTCAGCAAGGTCTTTGCATTGTCTTCGAATTCATAATAAAGAGTATATTCCAAATTATGCTTTGTCTCCAGATCCGGTAAAATGAAAGATATAAAATCATCACAGATAGCACAATCATCAGTTAAGAAAATAAGCATTTGAATTTTTATCATATCGTCTTCTTCACCAAAACAAAATAAAACAGATGAGGAAAGTAAGATAATCAAAAAGAATACTCTTTTCATTTTGCACTCCAAATTAAATAAATTCCACCGAGAATTACCAGAATGCCACAGATTTTCTTTAGAATGATTGCTCCTTTCGATCTTTCATTCCAATTAAGATAATGCTGTACGATTTCTGTAAATGTGCCAGCCAGAACTATTACGGAGCAATGACCCACACCATAAACTATGATCAATAAAACTCCAAATAAAAATTGAGTTGCAGAAACTTTAAAGGCAACTGACAATACCGGAGCCATATAAGCAAAAGTGCAGGGACCAAGAGCAATTCCGAATAACAATCCAAGAATGAGTGAAGCCAGTAATCCCTTTTTCTTAAATACAGGCTGACCGGCTTTTCCCAGGAATGGAAATGGAATAACATCTAGCAGATGAAGACCGACAACGAAGAAAATGACAGCAACAAAATAATTGCCGAAACTTCCAATATCTCCCAGCATTCGCCCCATCATTGCTGTAATTACTCCGATTATCCCAATTGTAATGAGAATTCCAACAGAAAATAAGCTGGCAATATAAAATGCTCGTTTTGTAGATATCCTTCCCTGCTCATCTATGAAACCAACTATTAACGGAATACTTGCCAAATGGCAGGGACTTAAAATTATGCTTATAATTCCCCAGATAAATGCTGCTAAAAGTGCAATTAAAGGTGTGCTTTCCATTGCTCCTGATAACCAAGTAAATAATGAGTTTATCATCTCTTATGCTCCTGATTCATTTATTTTTTTAATTATATCTTCTTTGGAAAGGAAACCTTCGTGACGCCAATACTGGATTCCGTTTTTGTCAAAGAATATCTGGGTTGGAATAACTCTTACCTTGTATTTATTTGCTATGTCCCTGTAGTCAGAGATTTCCAGTAAAAGTATATTTGCCTTGCCTTCATATTCCGTTTCCAATTCTTCAAAGATCGGCTTCATCATTTTACAGGGCACACAAGAACTTGACCCCATATCAAGCACCGTCGTCTTGCCGTTTTTCAAAACTTCGGTCAGTGGATTTTTCGGTTTGGAAGCCCGTTGTACTTTTATCCATTCTTCGTTCAATACTATTTCAGCGCCGCTTTTCAGTTCTTCAATATACCGTTCTATGACTTCGCCCTGTTTTTGTTGGAGAAGATAATTGTGAATATCATTTTTTACCTGCTCAAAAGGTGCACCTTGCATCTGGCTTTGGTTTTCCTGATAAAATTGTTCCAGTTCAGTTTCCGGAATTTCTATATTACTACTAACCTCACCCAACAGCTTTTGAATGCCAGCATCCATCTGTTCTTGTTGGTCAGAGTCATTCGGTGCATATCCTTTTTCTTTTGCTTTTTGGAAGAGAAGTTCTGTGATTACCAATTGATCAAGATAGCCTTCTTTATCATTTTTAAACATATCTTTATGTTGTTCTGGAAGAGAATTATATTCTTCGTTTAAATATGATTCGGTTATCTTTGAATTGTTTACTAAAGCCAGAATATCCTTTTCAGTTTTTTTTTGTTTTTTTGTTTCAGGAATTTCAACCGGCTTTTCAATTTGCTTTGTTGGAATGTTTTCCGGTATTTGTATTTCTATTCTATCATCTTGGGAAATGTCATCCGGTTTTGGTTGGAAAGTATCGATTGAACCTAAATCCGAAGTTTCGATTGATTCAACGATCTCCTCTTTATCTTCAATTACAATTCTTCTCTCTGTTTTATTCTTCAGGACGATAACCAGCACAACCGCTACAATGAGAACGCTCACAATTATCAGTTTATTCAAATTCGTTTTCATTCTATTGATCTCCATTTATTTTACAAAAAAAGTTCCAAAGATAAGTCCTGAAAATGTTGCCATGACGACAACGAGAGAAACAAAAACAACTGTTTTCTTGGTTCCCATCACGCTGCGAATAACCAGCATGTTTGGCAACGATAAAGCGGGTCCTGCCAAAAGTAAAGCAAGTGCTGGTCCTTTCCCCATGCCATTCCCCATCAATCCTTGCAGAATAGGAACTTCTGTGAGCGTGGC
>DAOUUD010000015.1 GCA_030668345.1 Candidatus Cloacimonadota bacterium
ATCTTTGATGTTTTTTCCAATGTATTCATCGAAAAGTTCAATCTTTGTAATGAGTACCTTATTTATTGAATATATGGAATTCATTATTTCATTATAAGAATATTTCTTGGAAATAACAAATGAAAGATCGCGCAGAACTGGTGGGAATTTTGGAATATCATGGAAAATCGGCTTTACACTCTTCTGAAGTTCAAAAATATCCTGCAATTTAATATCAAGCATGAAAAGTGGTTGTTCGATATCGTACTTACCGGCTATTTTGGGATCAATCTTACCAAAACTACCGACCATCCTTTCCTTGAGAAAAATATCTACAGCAAGTCCGGGTTGGTAGAATTTTTCACTCGATACTTTGAATATCGGGGCTGATAAACAAAGTACATCCAGAATTTCTTCGACGATACCTTTTACATCATAAAAATCCACTGGATGTTGATCCTCTTTCCAATAAACAGGATGCAAAGCACCTGTAATAAGTGCAGAAAGATGCAATTTTTCCGTTGCTAATTTTTCATTATATCTTGTGAAAACCTTACCCTGTTCGAATATTTTCAGGTTTTTCTGACCATGGTGAATATTAAATAATGCATTTTTCAGCAATTGTGGGATCAGCATGGAACGCATAATGGAAAAGCTTGAACCCAGAGGATTCTTTAGTTTAGCATTGTTACGTCGTTCATCATCTGTAGGAATATTCAATTTGTCCAGATCTGCTGGGTCTCCGAAATTCCAGTTTATCACTTCGGAAAAGCCATTACTAACAAGAACATTTTTTACTTTTCTACGAGTATAAAAGGTGCTCTTATCCATAATTTTTTGTGATTTAAGAAAAGATTCCACAGAATTATAACCGTGCAGACGGATAATTTCTTCAATCAGATCGATCTCACGAGCCAGATCTTTTCTGTAAGAAGGAATTTCAAATTTGAGAAGATCTGTTTCCTGTTCCGAAAGCCTTAATCCCAATGGTTCAAGATAATTGATGATCTCCTTGTCAGATACTGTAATAGTCAGAAGTTTCTTTACTCTTGAAGGTCGCAAGCCAACGATTCTATTCTCAACAGGGTTTGGATAAGAATCCAGCTTGCCCTTTAATAGCCCCCCCCCCGCTAATTCAAGAATCAACTGACAGGCACGTTGACTTACAAGTTCGGCTGTTTCATCGGCAATATCACGTTCAAAACGGTAAGAAGAATCTGTAGATATTTTCAAGCGACCTGCAGTTCTCCTGATAGAAGAATAAAGAAAATTCGCAGCTTCTATGACAATATCTTTTGTTTCTTGAGTGATATGAGAATTTTCTCCCCCGATAACTCCAGCAAGAGCAATGGGTTTTGTAGCATCGGCTATAACAAGATCATTTTTTTTCAGAGTATATGTTTCCTCATCAAGGGCAGGAAATTTTTCACCTTCTTTTGCTCTGCGAACAATAATGGTCTTGTCTTTAATCAAGCTGTAATCAAAAGCATGCAACGGATGCCCGAATTCCATCATTACAAAGTTTGTGATATCCACAATATTGTTTATTGGACGTAATCCTACAGAGTTCAAACGTTGTTTCAACCATGCAGGTGATTCTTGAATGGTGACATCCTTTATCATTCTGGCAGTATACCTGGTACAGAGATCTGGAGCATCATTTTGCAGTTTAAGTTTCCTTTCTATGTGCTCACCCGTTTCATTAATCTTGATACTCGGTCTTTTAAGGGGAACCTTCAAAATGGCAGCTAAATCTCTGGCAACGCCAAAAATACCGAGAAGATCAGGTCTGTTTGGTGTGATCTCAACTTCAAAAGCTAAGTCATCTTTTTGCAAGTAAGTACCAAGTTTTTCTCCAATGGGAGCATCATCAGGAAGGACTAAAATACCATCGTGGTTGTCGGAAATACCAAGTTCTTTTTCCGAGCAGATCATTCCGAATGATTCTTTACCGCGTAATTTTACTTTTGTTATTTTAAAATCACCAATTGAAGTGCCAACCGGAGCAAAAACCACTTTTTGACCATTAGCACAATTTGGTGCTCCGCAAATAACCTGTTTAATATCAGAACCATTATTTACCTGGCATAATGAAAGATGATCGGAATCGGGATGAGTTTCACATTTTTTGATTTCTGCAACCAGATACTGATTTAAATTTTCACCCAGTTTTTCCACACCTTCCACTTCTAAACCGGCAAAAGTCATCCTGTTTTGAAGTTCTTCCGGTGAAAGATCAATATCTAAATATTGATTTAGCCATTTATAACTAATTTTCATTTTATCACTCTATTTTATTGTTAATGAATACGACTATTTAAACTGCTGTAAAAACCTAATATCATTTTCGAATAACAATCTCATGTCTGGAATTTTGTATTTCAGCATGGCTATTCTATCTATACCCAGTCCAAAAGCATATCCCGTATACTTTTCGGAATTTATACCAAGCATATCAAAAACATTTGGATCTACCATTCCGGCACCACCCAATTCCAACCAGCCAGTTCCCCTACAAAGGTTACATCCTTTTCCCAAACATTTCACACATATAATGTCCATTTCAGCACTTGGCTCTGTAAATGGAAAGTAATGAGGTCGGAATCTGGATTCAATATTTTCTCCGAACATCTTTTTCACGAATATATTCATCATATCCCGCAAATCGGCAAAAGTAACTCCTTCATCCACTATAAGCGCTTCCACCTGATGGAACATAGGAGAATGTGAAGCATCATTCTCATTACGGTAACAACTTCCCGGTGAGATGATCTTGATCGGTGGTTTATGGTTTTCCATCACTCGTACTTGAACTGTTGAGGTTTGAGTTCTTAAAAGTACGTCATCTTCAATGTAAAATGTATCGGAAAGATCACGGGCAGGATGGTCATGAGGAGTATTCAATGCATCAAAATTATGGAATTCATCTTCGATATCCGGTCCTTCTGCTACCTCAAAACCCATGGAAATAAAAATATCTTCGATCTCATGCCATACTTTTGTGATAGGATGAAGAGTGCCGATTTCTCTTTTACGACCAGGCATAGTCAAGTCCAGAACTTCCTTCTTCAGAGTCTTTTTATATTTGAGGTTTTTTATTTCTTGATCTCTCTGAAGAAGCAATTCGGATATCCGAACTTTTGCTTCATTCAGTATCTTTCCAAAGGCAGGTCGTTCTTCTTTGGTTAAAGTTCCAAGTTTTTGCATAAGCCCATTCAAGATGCTCTTTTTTCCGATATAACGGGATTTGAGTTGCATGATCTCATGCATCGAATCTGCTTTCTTAATTTCAGATCTGGCAGCTTCGAGAACTCTGGTTATTTCCTCTTTCACAACAACATCCTTTATTGTTGTTTCTTGGCTATATCACAAAGTTTAGTAAATGCTTCCATATCGTGGAATGCTAAATGAGCTAATACTTTTCTATCGATCTCAACTTCAGCTTTTTTCAGGCCATTAATAAGCTTGCTGTAAGTAAGATCATTCAAATGGGCTGCAGCGTTTATACGGGTAATCCAGAGACTTCGGAAAACGCGTTTTTTTGCTTTTCTGTCACGGTAAGCGTATAACCATCCTTTTTCCACTGCCTGGCGAGCAGTTCTGTATAATTTGCTGCGTCCACCAACGTAACCTTTAGCTGCTTTAAGGTATTTCTTTTTTCTATTTTTTGCTGCTACATTATTTACCGAACGTGGCATGATATTTCTCCTTTATTTTATTATATCCCAAGCATGCGCTTCATCCTGGATACATCAGCTTGATTAACCAGATCAGATTTTCGCAGATTTCTTTTTCTTTTAGCGCTTTTCTTGGTAAAAAGATGACCTGCAAATGCATGTGATCTTTTAAGTTTTCCTTTGCCGGTGACTCTAAATCTTTTTACCACCGCGCGACGTGTTTTAAGTTTTGGCATTATTCCTCCTGAATCTATTTATATTTTAACTTTCTTCCTGCTCCTGATCGTCTTTTCCCAGAATTTTATCGATATCTTTTTTTGGATTGACTATCGTATAAATAGTTCTTCCCTCGCTTTTTGGTTGAACTTCAACATCAACTATTTCTTTAAGTTCTTCAAGTAAACGCTCCAGAAGTTTGTGACCAATATCTTTGTGAGCAAGTTGTCTTCCTCGGAATCTTACAGTTAATTTTACCTTATTATGTTGTTGTAAGAATTTCAAAGCATTATTTTTCTTAAAGTTGTAATCATGATCTTCTGTATTTGGACCGAATTTAACTTCTTTAGTTTGAACAATATGTTGTTTTTTTCTTGATTCTCTCATTTTACGTTCTTTCTGATAATGATACTGTCCAAAATCCATGATCTTGCATACCGGAGGATTAGCGTTAGGTGATATTTCCACAAGATCAAGATCTGCTCTTTCAGCTGTTTTTAATGCTTCTGATATTGGAACTACACCAACTTGCTTTCCATCTGCAGTAATCAACCTCACCGAAGATACTCTGATCTGTTCATTCATCCTTTCTTTTGGAATAGCAGGCTTCATTTTAGCTTTACTTCTACTTCTCCAGGCCAAAAAACCTCCTTTTATTCATAAAAAAAATAGCGAGTGCAACCACCCGCTATAATGCTTATATAACAAACTTTCTTCATCTACTATTAAACCTTATCAAGTATTCCCTATTCTTGGAAACCGTAAGGTAGAAGCGGGTAGCTTCTTTTCAATACTATTCACAATTAAACTGCGTTAAAAATAAATCAGGCATAATTGAGTCAAGTTTTTTAATTATAACCTATTTAAATCTGAAAGGTTAGTAGCTCATTTTTTGCAGAAATAAATTATTACACATAATTCGACAACTACTTACTTAATACACATTTGATTTTTGATATCTTAATAATATTAATAATAATATAGTCTCCGGGGCTTTTTGTCACAACTTGCCCGAATCTGACCCAGCTAATTTGTCGGAAATGGAATTAACTTCGAAAGATACATGAAATAACTGCAATTATAGCAAGCAGTTCCAAGAATTGCTTTGTTATAAATGGTGTTGGCATACCTTTTGCATAAATGAATTATTAGAAATAATTATGTCGAATGAAATTATTTATTTTGATCTTTATAAAAAAACAAAGTAGAATTCTGTTTTTTAAGAATTTATTTTGAATAATAGATAGGAAAATTATGATACACATTATGCGAATAATATTCACCAATAAGAAAAAAAAACTTGCCAATTTTCTTTCATATGAAAGTTAATGGCTAATAATTTAATTAATTAATTAAGAGGAGAAGAAAATGAAGAAGAAAGTAGTAGCTCTTTTTTTAACAGTCGTTTTTGTTTTGACTGCATTTAGTATGTATAGTATGGTAAGCAAAGTTCAAGCGGATAATGCCGCATCGATTCAATGCACAACCCAAGGCGATTTCATGCCGGCACCTTTTGAGGAAGTAACTGTAGAAAAAAGTTCTATTTCAAATAATCAAGATATATTTTGCAGTATTCAGGGTGACATCATGCCTCCCCCGTTCGAGGATGATGAAGATACTACAACCAGTACCAAATAAAAAATAAATGGAGGATAAAATGAATAAAAATTTAATTGTTATCTTAGTAGTAGCTTGTGTTGTGTCGGTTTTGAACGTAGTAGCTGTGGTTAACAGCAACAACGATGTGTCTTTTCAATCTTTTGCAGAAAGCAAAGTTTGCAACGCACAAGGTGACTTCATGCCTCAACCTTATAATAATTTCTTAATTGCACCTATTTCACCGGTGGAACAAAGTGATCTGTTCTGCAGCATTCATGGTGACTTCATGCCGCCCCCATTCGAGGAAGATGATGATGAACCCAGTGGTGATTAGAATTCCATAGATAAGTTTATTGAATGATCGAATTTATACAGCTATATGGCGCAGCTTTGCTCAGACCACTTATAATAATAGGGTGGATTTTTGTATTTAAGAAAAAAACTACATATACATATCTTACAAATTTTTCTTTAAAATACTTTATTTGTTTTTTTCTGATCTGTATCATCTGGAATATTTTTGCTTTTAGCTTCGCTTCGAATTTTCCGGTTGCACGACTTATCTTTCTTTTCTTCTGGATATTAACAAGTATTTATGAATTCTTTTTTATTTTAAGGGCTCTTTTTTTATCGTTTAACACTGAAACGAAACATAATGATATTTTTGTGATAACCTTGTCAGTATTGGCAATTCCAGTCATTCTGGCTGCAATATTGTGCCATACAAATAAAACCTACAACCCCGTTAATACTACCGATTTCTATAATATGATCCTGTTAATGCTTGGAACAGTCATTGTATTAAAGAATCTATTATCCTACGAATCTTTCATGGAAAACATTGAATCGTTCTTTATTTATTCAGGATTTGTTCTTTATTTTGGATTGCATATATTAGCCAGCAATGTTATTCCTTTTGGATTCAGACAGAATTGGTTTTTTGCTCAATATGCTACATTAATAAGTTTAATTTATTGGTTAGGGAGTGTATACTTTATATGGAAAATCAGATCCAGACTTTCGTCCTGATATCATCGGTTTTCTTAGGTATTTTCGTACTGATAACCGTATATTTGATCATTAAGCTCAAACTGAATGATATTCTTCTTAAAAAATCTGAAGAAAAACTAAAAAACTTTAATGATACTTTACAATATATGGTAGCCGAAAAAACAGAAGAATTACAGAAATCCGAGAAAAAATTCAGACTACTCTTCGAATTATACCAGGAAGTATTAGAGAATTCTCCAGCCGGGATAATTAAACTTGATAAAACCTTGAAGATAGAATATTGGAATCCGGAAATACAGAATATTCTTAATTCACTTTCACAGGATAAAATCTCACTCGAAGGAAGGAACATCAATGATATTGCCGAATTCAAAACTCAAAAAATGGATGATCTTTATAAGGAATTATACAATAGAAATGATATCGTTTCCGAAATTGAATTGAATGGCTATAAGAAAAAGATATATATGGAAGTAAAAGGTGTACCAATTTCCGAAAACGACAAATTCTCCGGAGCAGTATTGGTTCTTAATGACATCACAAAAAATATAATCGCCGAAGAAAAACTAAAACAAAGCTTTGAGATGTTAAAAAAATCAACAGAGGATATTATTCAAGCAATGGCTTCTACATCCGAAATGCGTGATCCTTACACAGCCGGTCATCAGAAGCGAGTTCGTGAACTGGCTATTGCTATTGGCAATGAGATGAAAATTTCCAAAGAACAATTGGAAGGTGTTAAATTTGCCGGTATTGTACATGATATCGGTAAAATATCTGTTCCTTCCGACATACTCTCTAAACCAGGGAAAATAAGTAACACAGAATTCGAAGTTATTAAAGGCCATAGCCAGACAGGATACGATTTACTTAATAAAATTGAATTCCCCTGGCCTATTTCGGAAATTGTTTACCAGCATCACGAAAGAATGGACGGTAGCGGTTACCCCAGAGGATTAAAGGACGATGAAATTCTGCTCGAAGCACGCATCCTGTCTGTAGCAGATGTAGTGGAAGCTATGACATCTCATAGGCCATACAGAGCTGCTTATGGCATCGAAAAAGCTCTCGAGGAAATTGAAAAGTATAAAGGAAAATACTACGATCCAAAAACTGTTGACGCCTGTTTTAATCTGTTTAAAGAGAATAAATTCGTTTTTTCCAATAATTGATGAGAATTAATATAGTATTTAGATTTGCTATAATCATATCCTTTTTGATGTGCACTACAACACTATCGGCGCTGGATATCCCATTTTCTGAAAATGAAGTTAAACTTCCTGAAAACCAGATCACAGGTCTGGTGAGGGTCAGTCCACCCGATTCACTAAACTGTCCACTCGAGACAAATACCTGGCTCTGGCATGATGGTAAAAATCTCTATCTTCAAATTGAAGCTGAAATAGATGAGAATTTTGAAACTGGAAATTATACGAATTACGACATATATCCGGGAGCTGATTATTTGTGTATCCAGCTAATAACAGATCCAAAAAGTTATTATGCTTATGGTTTCTTTGCCTATCCCTTTGAAAATAGAATAGATTTTATTAGAACTTCTTCTTTAGGTGTAGACAAAACATGGAACAGCAATTATGAATATATCAGCAGCTTCAATGACACCCTTTGGACTGTATCAATGAAGATTCCCTTTAAGAATCTGCGTTTTTTTGGAAATCCACCATACAATTGGAAAATAATCCTGACACGATATACAAGACATAATAAGCAGTTATTCAGCAAACCGTTCCTGATAACCAAAATGGGGAAAGATTACTTTCATAAAGCACTGGATATTAAAATTGATCATCCTATCGAAAAAAACAAGAATTTTTATATAAGACCTCATACGATTTTTATTTATGATCTAAAAGATAATGAAACTAGTTTTGATGAAGAAAATATAGGTTTTGATTTTTCTTTCAATCCTTCATTTTCAACAAAATTTAAATTAAGTTTTCTCCCCGATTATTCAGATGTTCCAATGGATAACGTAAAGGATATTTATAATTCCAAATACCCTCCCAGTTATGAAGAAAATCGTTATTTCTTTATTGAAGATTTCAATGTGCTTGGCGTAGATGACAACTTATTCCATTCAAGACACATTGTTCAACCCAAATATGCTCTCAAGTTCACTTCAAATGCTGAAAATTATTCTTTTGGATTCCTCTCTTCACTGGACAAGGAAACCGAGGGAGCCAGTGATGATATATTCAATATTATTGCATTCAAACCTGTTCATAATAAATTCCGCCTGCAAACTACTCTCCTGAACAGGATGAACCCGGATGGAAACTATCATAATGAAGTCCTTCATCTGGAACCAACCTGGGAATTTAACAGGAATCATTTCATCTGGATCGATATGAACCTTTCTTATATCGATTCGCTCGATTCAACTGATTATCCTAAAAAGGGATATTATGGCAAAATAGGATACAGCCGCAGGAATAAAGATTTCTACTTCTCAATTTCTGCCCAACAGATGCAAAAGGATTATGCTGTAGATATGGGAAAGATCTATGAAGATGATTTTTATGGTTGGAATATTAATACATATTATTCGAAAAATATTAATGATGATATTTTCAGGGAATTAAACACTACCATCAATCTCAGTGAAGAGATAGACAATCAAACTGATATTTTACTGGAACGGTATTCTTATCTGAACGTAGAATTGGAATCAAATTATAATCTTAAATTTTATTTTGATTATCAGCATGTTAAAGAATATTTTGTTACTCTTAATAAATATTTCAATAAGCATCTCACAGGCTTCAGGATGATTTGGGATAAATTCGACTGGTTTGTGCTTCATCTGGGAATATATGATATTGAGAATATTAATTATTATTATTTACTCGATTCTTATAATGGTATTTATCTACAATATGGTCTTTCTGGAACAATCAGTAAATACATTAACTATGGTTTCTTTGCAGACAAAAGCATTTATCATGATATTCCAGAACACCCAGAAGTTGATGATGAATACTGGATAGGGAATTTTGACTTGAATATTAATATAACAAATAAAATTTCTTTTAACAATGGTTTAAGATATGATAATTACGAATATGATGCCAAATCAGAATATGTTGGTTACTTTTCAAACTTCAGCTGGGAATTTAAAAGAGACTGTTATCTCTATTTTGGTTATAAAACTTCACTTAATAAAATTGATAACTCTTATCAAGAGGATTATCAAAAATTATATACTAAAATTTCATATAATTTTTGAAATAAATAAATCTTTCTTTCTAAAAATCAATTGACATTCACTTCCAACTTAAAAAAAAGTTCGTTTAATTTTTATTGAAAATTAGGGAGCATAAAATACAATGAAAAATAAGAAAGCAATTGATGAAATTATTGGTAAATATATTGGCAGAAAAGGCTCTCTTATACCTCTTTTGCAGGAAGTGCAAACTATAGAAGGTTACCTGGCAAAAGATACAATGCGTTATCTCTCGGAGAAGACAGATATAAATATTGCTCAAATCTATGGAGTAGCAACATTCTACACCATGTTTCATCTTAAACCTCAGGGTAAACATATAATACGAGTTTGCAAAGGAACAGCCTGTCATGTATCAGATGCAAACTCCATTCTAAAGGCAGTCCAGAACAACCTGCAACTTACTGATGGAGAAGATACAACCACCGATAAATTATTCACAGTAATGGAGGTTGCCTGTCTTGGTTGTTGCAGCCTGGCTCCGGTTATCATGATAAATGATAATACTTATGGAAAACTAACGCCGGAAGCTATTGAAGAAATAGTGAAAAAATACAATTAAGGGGGATGATTTGGAGCTGACAATCAAAGTAGGACTTGCAAGCTGTGGATTGGCAGCAGGAGCCGGAGAAGTTTACTCGACGATTGAAAAATATCTTAAAAAATCAAAAATAAAAGCTGAACTGAAAAAAACCGCCTGTATTGGCATGTGTTTCGTTGAACCGTTAGTTGAGATATCTTCCGAAAATGGCAACACCGTAACTTATGGTGATGTGTCCCCAGAAAATATTATCGAATTAATTGAAGCATATGCTAAAGGGAAACCAATAAATAAAAACGTAATCCTTTCCAATATATTGGAAGGTAGCGAGAATGAAAAACTTAATAATCAGACACGGATCGTTCTCCGGAATTGTGGTATCATCGATGCGGAATCTATAGAAGATTATTTAGAAAAAGACGGTTACAAAGCACTTGAAAAAGTTGTGTCCTCGATGTCCAAAAAAGATATTATTGAAGAAATAAAAAGATCCGGTTTACGCGGACGTGGTGGAGCAGGATTCCCTACAGGTTTAAAATGGGAATTCGCCTACCGCTCAAAAAGCGATAAAAAATACATTATCTGCAATGCAGATGAAGGAGACCCTGGTGCTTTCATGGACCGTAGTATACTGGAAGGTGACCCTCACAGTATATTAGAAGGAATGGCTATCTGTGCTTTTGCCATCGGGGCAGATGAAGGCTACATATATTGCCGTGCAGAATATCCTTTGGCACTAAAAAGATTGAACATTGCAATAGCACAGGCAGAAGAGAAAGGTTTCCTGGGAAAAAATATTTTTAATTCTGACTTCGATTTAAATCTTCACATCAAAGAAGGAGCCGGAGCTTTTGTCTGTGGTGAAGAAACAGCTTTAATGGGTTCTATAGAAGGCGAACGTGGTATGCCTCGCATACGTCCTCCCTTCCCGGCACAATCCGGTCTCTGGGGTAAACCCACTAATATTAATAATGTGGAAACTTATGCTAATATCGCCTGGATAATTATGAATGGTGCCGATGAATTTACAAAGTATGGCACAGAAAAAAGTCCTGGTACAAAAGTATTCGCACTTGCCGGTAAAATAAAAAATAGCGGTCTGATCGAAGTTCCCATGGGGATTCCCCTTAAAGATGTGATCTATGATGTGGGTGGTGGCATGAAAACCGAGAAACCATTCAAAGGAGTTCAACTTGGAGGTCCTTCCGGTGGATGTATTCCTGCTGAATTGCTCGATACAATCGTAGATTACGATTCGATCAATAAAACCGGTGCTATCATGGGTTCCGGTGGTATGGTGGTAATGGATCAGTCCACCTGCATGGTCGATATAGCAAAGTTTTTTCTGAACTTTACACAAAATGAATCCTGTGGTAAATGTACGTTCTGTCGGGTTGGAACAAAACGGATGTTGGAAATCCTTACCCGCATCACGGAAGGGAACGGGAAGATAGAAGATCTGGAAAAATTGGAAAAGCTTGCTTCGAACATCATTAAAGGTTCTCTATGTGGACTGGGGCAAACAGCTCCCAATCCGGTACTTACCACTCTTCGATATTTTAAAGATGAATACATTGCACATATAAAAGACAAACGCTGTCCTGCTGGAGTATGCACATCACTGCTCCGATATGAAGTGATAGAAAATAAATGTATTGGCTGTACGCTTTGTGCCAGGAAATGCCCTGTCAATTGTATTTCAGGAGAACCAAAAAAAGTTCATTATATTGACCAGGATGCTTGTATTAAATGCGGTGCTTGTTATGATGTCTGTAAATTCGATGCAATTAATAAATCATAGAAATTAGGAAAACTTTTATGATAAAAGTAAAATTAAACGGTAAAGAAGTAAAAGCAAAAAAAGGTCAAACAATCCTGGATGTAGCCAGGCAAAATGGAATTGATATTCCTACTCTGTGTCACGATGAAGAATTATCATCTTTCGGTTCGTGCTGGGTTTGTGCGGTAGAGGTGAAAAATCGCCGTGGATTTGTAACTGCGTGTGGTACGGAAATTTTAGAAGGAATGGAGATCATCACAGATTCAGAAGAAATATATAATGCCCGTAAAATGGCTCTGGAACTTCTTCTATCTGACCATTATGCCGATTGTGAAGCCCCCTGCAAAATCGCCTGTCCCAATAATGTAGATATTCAAAGTTACGTATCTCTTATTGCGAACGGGCAGTATCATGAAGCCGTAAGAGTTATTAAAGAAACTCTTCCCATGCCATTGTCTATCGGTAGGGTATGTCCTGCATTCTGTGAAGATGAGTGCCGTAGAAGCCTGGTAGAAGAACCGATTGCTATTCGTCAATTGAAGCGCTATGCAGCAGATTTCGATCTTACCGATAACTGGACATACACACCGGAAAAAGCACCTGACAAAAACAAGAAAATAGCGATCATTGGTGCAGGACCTTCCGGTTTAACATGTGGTTATTACCTTTCAAATAACGGGTATGATGTAACGGTTTTGGAAGCAGCTCCCAAGGCTGGTGGATGGCTCCGATATGGTATTCCCGAATACAGGTTACCAAAGAAAATCCTGGATAAAGAAATAAAACTAATGTGTACAAATGGCATGAAGATCAACTGTAATAAAGAAGTCGGGAAAGAGATAACCCTTTCTCAGCTTAGTAAAGATTACGATGCCGTTTATCTGGCAGTTGGTGCTCAAAATGCCGTTCCGATGCGTGTGAAAGGAAGTGATCTTAAAGGATGTTTCCTGGGTGTGGATTACCTGAAAGATGTGGTTCTGGGCAAAAAGACCGCTCTTGAAAAGAAAGTTGCTGTAATAGGTGGTGGAAACACGGCCGTAGATTGCGCCAGAACAGCTCTTCGCAAAGGTTCTGAGGTTACACTTATCTACCGTAGAACTCGCAAAGAAATGCCGGCAGAAGCCTATGAAGTTGATGCAGCAGAAGAAGAAGGCATAAAATTTTATTTCCTTACCAACCCTGTAGAAAATATTGGTAGAAATGGAAAATTAAAAACAATTAAATTTGAAAAAATGAAACTTGGTAAACCAGATGAAAGTGGACGGCGGCGTCCGGAACCGACCGGTGAATTTTTCAAAGAAGATTTTGGTTCTGTAATAGCTGCCATTTCCCAGGCACCGGATGTTGATTTCTTGAAAGAGGAAGAAAATAAAATCAATGGCAAAGAAATTCCATTAACCCGCTGGTTAACTGCTGAAGCAGATGAAGAAACCCAATATACCGGTATAAAAAACATATTTGCTGGAGGTGATTTTCGCAGGGGACCCGCTACAGCCATAGAGGCAATTGCAGACGGCAGGAAAGCTGCTGAATATATAGATAGATACCTCAACGGATCACCAATCGAAACTGTTCAAAAGCGTTTTAATTCTAAAAAAGAAAAATTACTCAAAGAAATAGATGCAACTGAATATGAGCACTATGAAAGAATAGAAAGGTACATAATGCCGGAATTGGATGCTAGAAAGCGTTCAATCAACTTCAAGGAAGTAGAGAAAGGATTTGCAGATGAAGATGCCAGGGCAGAAGCCGACCGCTGCCTGGAATGCGGATGCCAGGTTAATGAAACATGTGCACTTCGAAATTATTCTACCGATTATAAGATAGATCCCGATATATTCCTTGGCGATAAGAACAAACACCCGATCGATAGTTCACATCCATTCATACTACGTGATGCTAATAAATGTATCAAATGTGGTCGTTGTGTTAGAATATGTGCAGAAGTCCAAGGTCCCGGAGTACTTGGTTATATTTATAGAGGATTTGTGAGCTACGTTGCTCCCGAGTTTGGGGAAAGTCTTACAAAAACCGGATGTGAATCCTGCGGAAAATGTATCGAAGTTTGTCCTGTGGGAGCTCTAACTCCCAGAAATATTAATTATAAACTCAATCCACATCTTGCCGAAAAAGTAGTTCAGAACTGTGGACTCTGTGGCACTGGTTGCAAGATAGAGGTAAATGTAGAAACAAATAGAGTCAAAGTAATAAACCCGCCGCAAGAGCAAGATTTCAATGGTAGAAATCTTTGTTTCGCCGGCAAGTTCGGGTGGCAGATATTCGAGCAGGAAGAAAGAATAACAAAGCCATATTACAGGGACGATGAGGAATTGGAAGAATCTGATTACGATACTGCTTTCGATCTTATCAAAAGAAAATTAGCTAAAGCAAAAAGTAAAAAGATCTACATTTCCCCCACTTGTACTCTGGAAGAGATCATGATGATGAAACATGTTGCAGAGAATATCGGTGCTGAAATCTGTACATTAGCATATCAGAAAAGTTTCGTAGAGAAGATTGCAGAAACCAGCCTGATGAACAAGACTTACAAGGATATTAAAGACGCCGAAGCAATCGTGATCGTCGGTAAGATCAGTCATACATTGCAGATTCTTACCCGTATACAGCAGAGAAAAGGCAAAAAACTTATTATTATTAATGATGAAAAAAGCGATTTTAATAATTTTGCTGATGAACTTTTAGATGATTTCCCCATTGAAGACACTCTGGATAAAATTCTTGAATATTACTCTGAAGATGAGGAACAGAAAGGAGAAGAAGTAATCGTAGAAGTAGGAGAAGAAGTTGTCGAAGAAGTAGGAGAAGAAGTAGCAGGAGATGTAGGAGAAGAAGAAGAAAAGCAGATTACGCTCATTGAACTCAACCTACCAGAAAAGACACTCTTTCTCTACAATAGGAACATACTCAATGAACTGACTATCTGGAAGATCTGGGCATTTGCTTCAATTGTGTGCGATTTTACAAAAGGCTCAGGAGTTCTACCAACTTCAAATCTAAACAATTTCAGAGGATTACTAAAATGTGGAATACAGCCAGGTACTCCAGAAAATTCTGACTTTGTGATCCTTTATGGTGAACTTCCTTGCGAAGAACAAAAAAAGCAAATGAAGCACAGTAAGTTCATCATTTCAGTTAATACACATTTGGATGAAGCTGATCCATCTCATCTGCTGCTTCCAAAAGCTTCCTACTTGGAAATAGAAGGTACGGCAATTGCAAACGATGGTCGGATAAGTGAATTTAAAAATCCAAAAAAATCCAAGCATTTTGAGACGTTACTAAATGGGTTCAGTGCTGCCAGATTACTCGATGCAAAGCATGCTGATACAGATTATTGGAATAAAAAAGCCTTAATATTTGCTAATGAAAAAATTGAAATGAAAGAGATGACCAACCAGGAATTATTCAATTATCTCGACTCTATTGAGCAGGTTAATTTTAATACAACAAAGCAGGCAAGTGTTCAAAGAAAACTAATAGTAAGGCTGAAAAAAACTACTAAAACTTAAAGAAATATGAAAAAAAGCGGAAATTTCCGTTTTTTTTAATTGCATAATATATCAAAAATTATTATTATTTTAATAATCTTACAATAATATTATTTGTTATCTATTTATAAAAAACTTGTCAGTTTAATATTAATTATTTTGTTAGTAAAAAAAATTTATTGTAAATAGAAAGGCTTGGAATGAAAAAAATATTCCTGATTCTCGCAATTCTTTTGGGGATTGGAACATTATACTCTGCTGACAATTACATTGAGGACCTTGAAATTGTAATAGAGCAGGCATCTGGAATAGAAAAAATTCAAAAGCTGAACATTTTATCCCAGGCTTACAGAGAGACCTATCCTCAGAAAAGCATTGAATACGGCAACCAGGCTCTGGAACTTTCTAAACAATACGAGTTAATAAATGAAACGGCAAATTCTTTCAACAATATCGGGTTAGGTTACTATTTTCTGGGTAATTATGATCAAGCTCTTTATTTTTATCAGAAGGCTTTGGAAATTAATATCAGGGTAGACGACAAAAACAATCTGGCCAACACATATAACAATATTGGATTAGCATACAGAAAACTGAGTAAATACGATATTGCGATCGATAATTTTATAAAATCACTGGAAATCGTACGTTCCTTGAATAACAAAGAAGTGATCTCGAAAACACTTAACAATATTGCTGATGTATTTCATCATCTTGGTAAATATGACAGGGCTCTGGATTTTTTTCTCGAATCATTACAAATCGAAGAAGAGGTAGGCAATAAGGCATCAATAGCATATGTTTTAAGCAATATCGGCTGCCTATATTCAGACCTGAATGATCTGGATAAATCTCTCGAATATCATACTCGCTCTCTGGAAATCGAAAAAGAACTTGGGAATATTAAAAGTATTGCTGCTTCTTTGAACAACATCGGACTCATCCATAAGGAAAAAAAAGAATTCTCTAAAAGCCTTGTATATCTACAACGCTCTTTGAACCTTACACTGGAGATCGGAGATAAATTCGGAATTGCGAATTCTTTTATTAGTATCGGTGATCTTTATATTCAACTTGGTAAATCCAAAGAAGCAGAAGCAAATTTGAACCAGGGACTTTTACTTGCTAAAGAGATAGATGCCAAAGAAATAATAATTCGGGTTTACTTTTTATTTTCAGAATATTATGCAGGAAATAACGAACATGCCAAATCCCTGGAATATTATAAACTGTATTCTTCTGAAAAAGACCAGATATTTAACAAAAATACCAGCAAACAACTAGCGGAACTTCAAGCACGTTTTGAATTGGGTGAAAGAGAGAACAGGATAGAATTACTGCAAAAGAATAACGAGATATACAAATTGGAAGCTTTTAAGAGAAACCTATACTTTTTTGTGCTGTTAATAGGTTTTGGTGCTGGCATTGGTATTGCAGGCTTTTTTTATTATCGTTTACGAATTAAAAGTAAATCTTCTGATCTTCTACAAAATGAAATTTTAGATAGAATGACGGCTGAAAAAAGCCTTAAAAACAAATTACAGATGGAAGAAACAGTAGCCACCATTTCTTCGCGCTTTGTTAAAGTTCCCGATTTCGATAAAGCTGTTAATGCTACTTTGCAAGATATAGGATTGCTTAGCGGTGCCAGCCGTGCTTATATTTTCATGATCGACTATTCAATTTCTACAATGAATAACACCCATGAATGGTGTACAAAGGGAGTTACACCACAGATAAATAATTTACA
>DAOUUD010000076.1 GCA_030668345.1 Candidatus Cloacimonadota bacterium
CAGGCAACAATAATACTCCAGAAAACAATACCTTGCTCATTATAAAAATAAACTCCAAAAAGTAATATAATAGAAACCGCACCAAGAATAGTTAATAAAAGCGATATAGAATACCATGGTAATTGATGACGTTTGGTTACCTTATTAATTTCTTTATTCATAATTCCTCCAATTCAGATCAATTCGAATTGATTCCCATAATGAACAGATTCTGAAATCCGGTTATATCTTCACCCGATTATTTTTTTCTGCTTGTAAGAATCTTTCTAAGGATCGATGCAAAATGGCGCCGTTCTCTTATCCGCAGATCTCCTACAAAAAAAATAGACAAAAGTAAAATACCAATTACATAACCCGGCATGATCACCCAGATAGACGAATGATTATTCAAATATCTATAAGTAAAATATGCATCAACCAGAATTACTAAAGCTCCGATAATAAGAAATCCTGAGTTCACAACAACTTCGATCGATGCCTTTTTTTGATCCCATTGCAACATCCTTTTCATAAATTTTTTCTCTGATGTTTTCATTGAAACAGGCATTTGCTTCCTCCCCCTATATGATCATAAAAAAAGATAATTCCAAATAAAATATGAATTTGATTATGTCAAATTCTACGTTACAGGAATTAAGATTATTTTTCTATATACCAATTATTATTTATTTTCAGTGGTATTTCGCCCAGTTTGATAATATGATCGGCCAGAATATTTCTCATTTCTTTACTGGATTTAAAGATAACTTTCACCTGTGAAGCTTTTGCAGCCCCCATATGACCGCCTCCACCACTTGCCCTGTAACTATTCATTGCTACTTTATATTCCTTGCTTAGATCAAGAGGCTTACCGGTTGCTGTTATGATTATATCTTTGATACGCTTACCAACCTTTTGTGTGACATCTACAGTATAGGATATTCCTTCTGCCATATCGCAGTTATAGCCCTTCATTGTGAGATTAGCTGAAATTACATTTCCATCCCAGATATAGTATCTTGCCGAATATTCCAGGAAGTCTTTGATCTGCTTTCCTGTCATTTGTACAACATAAAGATAGTTCTCGTAAGGATACATATTATAAATATCTTTGATCTTAATATCTCCGGGTGGGATCTTTAATTCCGGTTTGAAACATGCTGCAAAAGAGATATCTGCATCCGTATAATCCATTTGTGCATTATTGATAAGCTCCATGAGAGGTGTGTCCTCAAAGCGAGAATTTTCTCCGCTGAGAGTATCTGTAAGTGTTCCGATATTTTTTCTGATATATTTTAATATTTTTTGATGATATGGTTTGCTTAAAGCAAGAAGCTCATCAGAGGGTTCAATATTATTCACCGGTTCTACCCAACCGCTCTTTTCAAGTATTGTAACTTCCTGGTCGTCAATCTGGTATATTATCCTTACCACACCAAGATTTTTACCATGGCAGCCGGAATTGATCTTAAGCGTTTCATCACTTGAAATTGTGATTTTGTTTTGTGGTACAATTCGATGTGAGTGTCCGCCAAAAATAACGTCGAAACCAGGAATTTTTTCTGCAACCAATCCGGAAGCATTATCCACAGGAACGCCCATCAGTTTGCATTTTTCCAATCCTTCATTCTCATCAAAACCGGAATGGAACGAACCCAGAAGGATATCTGTTTCGGGAAGCAGGGAATCAGCATAAATACGGGCTGTTTCCACCATGTCTTTCCAGGTTATCCCCGGATAAAGGCTCTCATCGAGCCACATCGGAATTCCCGGTGTTGTAAGTCCCAGAATACCAATTTTGATCCCGTTTTTCTCTATGATCTTATACGGAGAATAAAAAGTTGAGCCATCATCCAGACTGGAATTTGCAGAAAGCCATGGAAATTCAGATTGCTTTTCCAACCTGGTATAAACAGCAATACCTTGCTCAATGTCATGATTACCAACTGTAAATGCATCATAGTTCATGGTATTCATAGCAAGTATCATGGGATTGGGAACTTCGGATTCTATCATGTTAAAATAATAAGTAAGTGGTGTTCCCTGGATCAAGTCACCACTGTCTATCAGGAGTACATTGTTATACTCTGCTCTATATTCCTGCACTTTTGTGAAGATCTTTGCCAGACCGCGATCGGAAGGCTCATCGTTAAAATAATCATACGGCAAAAGATGACCGTGAATATCGGTGGTATGCAGAATAAAAAGAGTATCGACGGTTACCGCAAAAATGATAACAGGGAGAAATATGAAAACAATAATAATATGATTTTTTTTCATTTCAGGTCCTCGATGTTGATTTTTGTAAAACTATTAATTATTTTATCCGCAGCAGAAATATCCTGACGGCCTGAGTGTGGATTATGGTAGCCAAGGCAGTACATGCCAGCGCTTTTTGCTGATTTCACACCGTTAGTAGAATCTTCTATTACCACACATTCCGAAGGTATTACATTCAATCGTGCAGCTGTTTCAAAAAAGATGTCGGGAGCTGGTTTTCCATTTTCTACTTCGTCACCGCTTACGATAATATCAAATAAATTATAAACGTCCAGCTTCTTTAGGATAACTTCGATTACCGGTTTGGCAGTTGAGGAAGCAACTGCTGTCTTCATTCCTGCTGCCAGGATGGATGCAAGAAAATCGATAAAATATGGTGTTGGAACTAATGCAGCTGATTCCTTGAAATATTTCAGCAGGACGTTGTTGTTTAATTTAATCAGTTCTTCTATGTGTTGTGTGAGACGGCGGGAAGATTTTATCATATTCCACATCTCCCGCATACCGGCACCGATAAAGGTATTGTATTCTTCCGGGGGGACAGATATACCCATCTTATGAAAGAGATCGATCTGCACTTCCTGGTAGAATGGTTCACTATCGATGATCACACCATCCATATCAAAAATAACAGCTTTGAATTTCATACTTTACCTAAATTCTTTTAAGCGTGGAAACATCTTTGCTGAAAATAATCGTAACAGATATCGGGATCATGTATTAATTTTTATTGTAAGACAATTTCCACCTTTTTTAATACTATGTTCAAGGTGTGATTTCACCTTGCTCATCAATATCTCGGATGAATCATTTTGTGAAGCAATTGAAGCCCCGATAGAAAGTGTAAGTTTTATACTTCCTTTACCTACAGGGATGGTTGTTTTTTCGATCAATGTTTTTATCCTTTCACCGATCAGTGTAAGTTTGTCATCATCCACGTTTATTACAATGGCAGCAAATTCCTGTTCCGACCATTTCCCAAGAGTATCAAAAGGCCGCAGGTTATCCACTATCGCATAACTAACTTTCTTTAGGATTTCATTACAGCTTTCCAAATCATAAATATTTTTTAATTTATTAAAATTATCCACAGTGAACAGGAAAATCCCGAAAGACCAGTTATTTCTTCGGAATCCGCTGAATGTAGAATTCAGAACCATTTCGAAACTGTTCTTGTTAGGAAGTTTCGTTATGGGATCAAAATAAGCTGTCTTCCTACTTTCAGCTTCTTTCTCGTCAAGATCGATATTATCTTTGCTGTCCGTAAAGATCTGGGTTACGCCAACAATTTTACCTATATGATCGTACATTGGAGCTACCCTGAGGGCAATTAAAATCTTATGACCATCTTTGTGAGTTATATATATTTCGGTTTGTGCAAAACTTCCTGTTTTAAGTGTATCTGTGAGAATGCAATTTGTTTTACACATTTCTCTGCCATCCAGACTTTGTGGTTTCAAGATGTCTTCACTGCAGCTTTTACCGAGTACTTCATCGCTGGAATAACCTGTTATCCGTTCCGCACCACTGCTCCAGTATTTAATTGTTTTTTTAATATCAACATAATAGATGCCTTCATATAGATTATCCAGAAGATTCTGATAATTACTTTTATTCATAAAATTCTCCGATCAGTATTTTATCTTAATTCCTTTTTTTATTTTATATTGCTCGATCCATTGATCATACTTCTTATTTATCATGTCGCTTTTAAAGGAGACTTTTTGAGAGTAGAATTGATTCTGGTTTGGACGTTCCAGATGATAAAGGTAATAGAAAAACAGCTTGTTCTGATCCACTGGAAATACAGGACTGCAATATCCTTCCTTATGTTTTACAATGTCTTTCAGGATTATCTTACTGAAATCGATACCGGGGATATTGCTGTTCAGATTAAGGTTTTCTGCTCTTTTCCAACCTCCCAGGTAAAATAATAAAGAATCGGGATTTGCACCTTGTGATATCTGTTGCTTCAGATTGGAAACGAATGCCTTTCCCAGTTCCAGATGTTTCTTGGCTGTGAATATCTCTTCGATCTGTGGCAAAGCTTCCTCATAAGTTAATTGCCGGGATGACCTTTTTTTCAGCACGAACACTACTGCATAACCTTCTTCTGTTTTTATTATACTGTTATATTTTTCGTTCTTCCATATTCGCATCAAATCACGCAGATGTTGCGAAATGAAGCCAAGTTTTTTATATTCCAGGGTTGCGTCCTGGTATTTAGTTCGGAATATCATATTCTCGCCCACAAAATCCGTAAGATGCGAAAAGTAGGAAGTGGAATCAAAAACCGTTTTTGCTTTCCGAAAAGCATAGGGATCGGCCAGTTTTTCTATATACTCTTTTTTAAGTTCGTATTTGATCTCGCTGTATGGAATGATACCTGAACTATAGCTGCGGATCTTATGAAGTACGATCCAACCTTCATCAAAATAGACAGGTTGAGAGATAGTATCATTGGATAAAGATTTTAAAGCTTTTTGAATTTCAAATGGAATTTCACCGTATTCTGTTATCTTATTTTGAGGAAGGGAACAATCCAGACCAAAACATTTCTGCAGTAGACTGAAATCGATTCCAGCTTCCGCCTGTTCTTTTATCACTTCCGCCATTTTCTGGCTTTTAGTATAAATATATTCGAATTTCACAGAACTATTACGGCTGAAATTTTCAATATTGTTTTTATAATTCCATTGGAGTTCATCATCAGAGATTCCAACCGGTAATTTCTTGAGATTTGTTTCGATAGGGAAGATAACACCTCCCAGTTGAAGACTATCCGGTGTGGTGAAGTCTTTTCTGTGATCTTCATAATATTTTCTTAAAGTTGTTGAGTCTGTCTCTGCAATTGTTATTAACGTCGGCAATTGTGATTTGATCTTTCTAAAAATGGGTATATATTCGGGGAAGTATGAATCAACTCTGTAAAAAACAATTGAATTGCCGGTTTTAATAAAATCATAATCCTGACCTTGCCTGATGCGTAGAGAGATAATATCGGCTACCGGGTCTAAATTTTCAAATATATCCAGATAGATGACCTCTTTTGAGCTTTTCAGGTCATATTCCCTGATGATCTCACGAAGTGTAGTGTTATTCATTAAATTATCGGATATCTGTTTTTTTACATTCTGTTGATACATTTCGATCTTGTACTTAGAAAAAAGTAAAGGTCGGGGAATATCAATTCTGGTTATTACTGCCGCCGGTATGATGAATCTATCAAAATGACTTTCGAAATATTCCTGGTAATTCTGGTCGGTCTCTTTTTCGTTTAGAATAAAAGTTTTCCACACCAGGTTCGCTATTTTTTTCTCATCTATTTTTTCCCGCTTGAAATCGATTACTTGAAATATCAAATATCCGTTTCCAACATCTATCGGTTCGGAGAACTGTTTTTTTCGCATTTCAAAGGCACTGCTCAGGATGTCTTCCTGCAGTTTACCCAGCTTCTCAAATTCACCCAGATAAGAAGTTTCCAGAATGGGATGTTCAACCTGCTCACGATCCAGTAACATTTCCTTTATCGCCAGAACTTTCTGCTTTGCCATTTCATGTTGTACTTCTTCCTGCAAAGCTGCTCTGATATCTTGAATATCCAAAATGGAAAGTGTAGAATCTGCTTCGGTAATGCTCTTCAAACGGACGTTCACATGTAATTCTACACTCTTTTCAAATTCTTCATCAAATACAATAAAGAGCTTTAATTTTACTTTTTCTTGATCTTTGAATTTGTGTTTGTTTCGTTCGTAATACCAGTCTGCTTTATTGAGTAAAATATCCGAAGGAATGCCCACATCTTCTACATCAATAATGGCGTAACCCATGTCTATTTTTGTATTTTCCAGGAAATATTTTTCCAGCAATTCTTCGTCAGATATCTCCAGGGAATTCTTGATCACCGTTCTGGTTTTATCTACCAATATCTCGTTTCTCATTTCATCGATGATCGTCTTACCATTGGAAGTGTTTTTGAACTTTCGATATTTCTCGGAATCAAAAACTCCATTAGACTGGAAGCGGGGAATATCACCCAGCTTATCCTTGAAAAATGCTCTCAGTTCGATTTCAGCAACAGTTATGCCTTTTTCTTTAGCGTAGATCTTAAGGATGCTGTTCCTGATAAGCGTATTCAAAGCCAGCTGGCGGGTTTTACTGTAAGAATACTGATCTTCGTAATCTACCATTTCAGCTTGAAGCTGCTTTTCTGTGATTTTGTAGGGTCCTACTTCAACTACAACTCTTGCAACTGCATGAACAGTAAAAAAAATAATTAATAATAAATTCAAATATTTCATTCTTTTTCCTGATACTATTTATTGGCGCATAGAAATAAAAAATACTATAAATAAGCAAGTATATTTTTTTAGATGTTATTTACTTGTTAATTAATTTGACAAAAAGAACAGTCTGCAACTGGCTGATTAGGGCAGTAATCTAAAGAAGGAGTTATTATGAAAGTTAATCAGAACTGGCAACGACCCATTTTTTGTATTTCTCTTTTTTTGTTTCTCTTCTCTTCATTTTATCTGGAAGCACAAATTCTTGATTCCTTAACCACTTCAACTCTGCATAATTGCCTGGAAATGTTACATCTATCGGAAGCAGAACTGGGATTTGAAAAAGCCTGGGTAAAGGATGATACTTTTAAGCTGAAGGTTATCGATCACATTCTGAAAAATCCACTTGAGCTTCCAGAATATCTGGAAAAAACTACAGAAGCTGCTGATGAATACTTTGATGATCCCGGCGAATTATTTAATTTCCTATCTCAACAACTAGATACAGAGATTGAAATAGATACAATTAATTTTCCTGTGAATACTGAAGATTCATTGCACTATTTTGTAGATTTATTCAACAGGGCAGAACCCTACAGGAAGCAGTTTTATGCCCGGTTAGACAGCCTCGAACTGCACGATCTTATCATGAACGCTCCTGTTTTATGGGGAGATGAAGAAGATTCGCTGAATGCAAAATTGAAAGGTTCCTGGCAGCAGGAGTTTGGAACTTTTGTTGATACTTCCCGAACAGTTGATAAAGACAGGATGCTGGATATTATAAAAAAATTAGATAGGAATGCGCTTACAACTGCTGGACAGATTATACTGGAAGATGTGTGGCAAATTAGAAAGCGGTTGGAATCTGACTATTATGACTGGAATCTATTAGATCATCCGGTTTCTGGAGCTACTGGTGATATACTGTGTTATCTTCAAACCGATTTCGGGCCGATAATCGTTGGCGGAACCGGTGATAATATCTATTCCGATGATTTTGCAGTTATTATCGATCCGGGAGGAAATGACACATATCGCTGCCGAGCTGGTGGAGCCATCGGTGAAAGAGGAAATCCCTATTCCGTGGTTATCGATCTGGAAGGTGATGATTTTTATATGAACCAGCAAAAAGCTGTGAACCAGGGAGCCGGTTTCCTGGGAATTGGCATTCTTATCGATCTGGCAGGGAACGATACTTACCGCAGTTCCAACTATTCTCACGGTGCCGGTTTATTTGGGATCGGCCTGCTTTACGACCAAGCTGGTGAAGATGATTACCGGGGAGGATATTTCTGCCAGGGTGCCGGCAATGTGGGCGTTGGTATGTTGCTGGATAACGGCAATGGCGATGATCGGTATTTATCACAGATATGGGCGCAGGGATTCGGTTCTGTTTTTGGTTATGGTATGTTGCGTGACGCTGGTGGAGATGATATCTACCGTACGGGAGGTGCATACCTGCACGCTCCGCTTCTGCCCGATGATTACCAGTCTTTCA
>DAOUUD010000157.1 GCA_030668345.1 Candidatus Cloacimonadota bacterium
CTTTTTTTGGGATTATCTTTATCAAGTTTTAAAGAGAGAACGGTTTGATCTTTCCTTTTCCCCAGCCCGTATGTGTAGGTCTTATCGTAATAAGATAGAACAATATCTATCGCAGTTCGGAAGTCACCTTTCTTTACGGCTTCAATAGCTTTTTTTGTATCCAGTCCACCCAGCCGGCGGGAAATATTTGTGATAGAATCTATCAGAGGTTTTGTGTCGAATCCGGTGTATTCTTTCATCAAACGTGCAACTCGTTTTTTCTTATCCAGTTCCAGCTTGATCACGTTCGTACTGCGCATTTGTTTAAACAGCAGGTCGGGGATGCGGACTTTACCGATCAATTGACTTTCATCTTCCAGCCAGATACGTTTGCTCAGGTCGAGATTCTTCCAGGATTCGAAGAGATCATTCTCAAACTGCTCGTTGGTTGGCTGCTCTTCCTGCCCCAGTGCACCGAAAGCAGAACCTTTGTGATGTGCGATCTTTTCCAGGTTCAGTATCTGCTCTCCCAGCTTCCCGATTTCTCTGAGTATCTCAGTTTTTCCGCTGCCGGTCATACCGCCGATGATTATCAGTTTCGCTTTGTTTTCAAAACTCTGGCGAATATGATTTCGATATGCTTTGTAACCACCGGTTAAAACATGAACTTTATAACCATCTGCCTGGAAAAGCTTTGCCATGCCGGCACTGCGGAGTCCGCCCCGCCAGCAGTGTATTAAAATTTCTTGTTTGTTGGAGATGATCTTATACAGTTCATCGAGATAAAAATCGGTTTTAACAGACACAAAATTCAGCGCTTCCTGCAATGCCGTGTCACGACTTTCCTGTTTGTATTTTGTACCGACTATCGCTCTTTCTTCATTAGAAAACAGGGGAATATTGAAAGATTCCGGAATATGCCCTTTGCTGAACTCGTCCGGTGTTCGTACATCGATGATAGGCAGATGATTTGCTTTTTTCAGGAAATCATCGACAGATATTTTTTTCATAGGATAAGAAAAGATTACTTTATCCCAGCCAGCTCTTCTTTTACAAAATCTACCAGTTTCTTCACGTATTCTGCAGAAAAATCAAATTTAATTCCGGCAGCTTCATAAAGTTCATTAACAGGTTTAGTGTATCCAAGTGCCAGGAAATCTTCGTATTTTTTCAGCGCTTCTTCTTTACCGGAAGTTTTATAATTTTTATAAACTGAAAGAGCGCCAAGTTGTGACATTCCATACTCGATGTAATAGAAAGGGACTTCAAAGATATGTAATTGGAAAAGCCACATTATTTTTTTAAAGCCTTCCAATCCGTTCCAATCTACACCGGAAGCAAAGCGGCTCATCAGTGAAATAAAATATTCCTCTCTCTCATCTACAGTATGGACGGGATTCAGATATATCCAATGTTGAAAGGCATCCACTATCATGCACCAGGGCAGAAAGCCAAGTGCTTCTTTCAATTGATCACGTTTTGCTTTTTTGAAATCGGCTTTATCTTTGTAGTAAACATTCCACAGATCCATTGAGATGAATTCCATGCTCATGGAAGCTAATTCGGCGATCTCGCTGGGTGTTCCTTTATAGGGATCGAGCTTGATATCTTTCATGGCAAATGTATGCATAGCATGACCGGCTTCGTGCAATAATGTCACTACATTTCTGTGCAATCCTACAGCGTTCATAAAGATAAAGGGTGCGCCTGTTTCCTGCAGGAGCATAAGAGAAACGTCCTTTTGCCTGATGCATATAATCGCGGTAATTATCGAATCCGGCATTTTTTGCCTGCTGAACCCTGAGCCCTTTCATCTCATCGAAGAGTTTATTGAATTCATCCCGCATTTCCATCATTTTGTTCATACGCAGATTCCATACTTCTTCGCGTACTTTTCGGTCGGGATCTTTCAGGAAAGGTGAAAGCTGGGAAAGCGTTTTCTCTTCACCTTTGTAGATTACTGTAAGTTTGGAAAAAGCCGCACCATACTTATTTGCCAGTTCTTTTTCTTTTACCTGCAATGGTATGTTCTCTTCACGATAAAGCTCGATATCATTGGAAATGATCTGGTTTAAAAGAGTGTATTTCTTTTCATCTAATTCTTTACGATAAGGACTGTCATAAAACTTTCTATTGAATTTGAAATCGTAAGGTTTACATTTGGCAATAATACCGGCATAGAATTCATTAAATTTCTTTTCGTTCTCCGGCTTGTCTGCAAAACGGGTCATTGTGATATATCGCCAGGCCATTTCTTCGGGAAGTATATCGGAAAGCTCTCCCACCTTTTCCAGGTACTTTATCAGTCCTTCAGCAGAATTTATCTCTTCCGCTTCCAGCTTTTTCATTTCCTTTTCCACGTTCTCCCATTTGGTAATATCGAGATCTTCCCGGAAATATGTCCTTTTACCTTTAACTATTTTTTCATTTGTATAATTCATAAAACTGTCTCCTTTTCCAGCTGATTTTTATTTTTCCCTCGAAGATTTTAACGGTTTGAATTCTGACAAGTTTTTTTCCAAAATCTGGAAATTTTATTACTATCATGGAAAAAAATTCCACTTGACTCAATATCAAATAATAAACTAAAGACTATAAAATCATATTAAAAGAAAGGACAGGAAAATGGATAGTTTGAACATTATTGAAAAAATAAAAAAAGATAAAGTTAAATTTGTACAATTACAATTTACCGATCTATATGGTATTGTAAAAAGCTTAACGATTCCGGTAAAACAGCTTCCCGATGCTTTGGAAGATGGCGTCTGGTTCGATGGTTCTTCGATCCTGGGTTTTTCCCGGATATGCGAAAGTGATATGTATCTCAAACCGGATCTGGATACTTATGCCGTGATTCCCTGGCTGCATTCGGAATACGGAAATACGGCCAGATTCATCTGTGATGTTTATACTCCGGATGGTAAACCTTTTGAAGGTGATCCCAGGTTTATCCTGAAAAAAGCAATTGCAGAAGCAAATAAAATGGGGTTTACTTTTAATACCGGACCAGAGATGGAATTCTTTCTTTTCAAAACAGATAACGGACTTTCTCCGCTTCCGCACGATACTGCCGGCTATTTTGATCTGACTACGGATGAAGCTTATGATATTCGCCGTGAAATGAGCGTAGCTTTAGAAAAATTTGGCATCGAGATCGAAACCACTCATCACGAAGTAGCTATCGGTCAGCACGAGATCTCCTTTAAATACAGCGATGCACTGAAAACAGCAGATAATGCGATCACACTTCGTTTTGTAGTGAAAGCAATTGCTCAGAAACATGGACTTCACGCCACATTTATGCCCAAACCCATTGCAGGTGTAAATGGTTCCGGAATGCACGTTCACCAAAGTTTGTTCGATATTAAAACAGGCAAAAATGTTTTCCATAAGGAAAAAGACGAGTATAAATTATCGAAGATCGCATACAATTATATTGCCGGACAATTAGCTCACATCAAAGGGATGAGTGCGGTTCTTTCTCCCACAGTGAATTCCTATAAAAGACTGGTTCCCGGTTATGAAGCTCCGGTCTATATCTGTTGGGGGAGAACGAACAGGTCTGCACTAATCAGGGTTCCCAGTTCGTTCAAGGGAAATCCCGATTCCACCAGGGTGGAAATAAGAAGTGCCGATCCCAGTTGCAATATCTACCTGGCATTTGCCGTAATGCTGAAAGCCGGTCTGGAAGGTATCAGGAACAATCTGTCCGCACCAAAGCCACTGGAAGAAGACCTTTATCTTTTCAGTAATGAGAAGTTGAAGGAAATGGAGATCGATACGATCCCTCCAACTTTATGGCAGGCATTGCGAATGTTAAAAAAAGATAAAATAATAAGAAATGCTCTGGGAAAACATACCTTTGAAAAGTATCTGGAAGCAAAGACCAGAGAATGGGACGAATACAGCATCCAGGTAACTAAATGGGAATTAGATAAATATTTGGAAATATATTAGAAAGGTGAAAAATGAATTTTCAGGAGATAATTTTAAAATTACAGCACTTCTGGGCAGAAAACGGATGCAACATCCTGCAACCGTATGATATGGAAATGGGAGCAGGTACTTTTCATCCTGCTACTTTTTTTGGCGCTCTGGGTAAAAAGCCTACAGCAATAGCTTATGCACAACCCTGCCGCAGACCTAAAGATGGAAGGTATGGAGAAAATCCCAACCGAATGCAACATTATTATCAATTCCAGGTGATCATCAAACCATCTCCCGATGGTATTCAAACTCTGTATCTGAGAAGTCTGCAGGCAATTGGCATCGAAACAGAAAAACACGATATCCGCTTTGTGGAAGATGACTGGGAATCTCCTACACTGGGAGCAAGCGGCTTGGGCTGGGAAGTGTGGTTGGATGGCATTGAAATATCACAGTTCACATATTTTCAGCAGGTAGGA
>DAOUUD010000101.1 GCA_030668345.1 Candidatus Cloacimonadota bacterium
AATGCAACTTCAGCAACCAATACGCCCGAAGCTCATTTAGCTGCATTTGATATTGATATTACAGCAGATTTCGGGATCACCGGTACAGGTTCTTTTAATACCCAGATTGGCGGTTATCTCATAGAAGAATACTTTGATACTTTCCCGCCTGCAGGCTGGACAACTACCGGTGGTGGTAACTGGGGAGGAAATAATAGCAGTAATGCAGGTGGAACTGCTCCGGAAGCTCGGTTCTATTGGAGCCCATCTACTACAGCGGTTCAAAGATTGATCTCTTTACCGGTTAACACAACAGGTTCTTCTACATTGGAACTGGAATTCAAACATATGATAGATGATTACAGCGGAGGATATTCTTTACGTGTTGAAACTACCAGTGATGGAACTAACTGGAATACCGTTTGGGAGATCAATCCCAATGGCAATGTTGGTCCTGAATTATTACAGATGGATGTAACAACGCCCGATGTAGGTTCATCTACCTTCCAGCTTGCTTTTGTGTTTGATGGTAATTCATGGAACATTGATTACTGGTATGTGGATGATGTAATTCTTGGTGGAGGTCAGTCTGCCTTGCTTGGAACAGTATCTGGAACAGTTACCGATATCATCACAGGTCAACCCATCGTAGGAGCCGATATAGCCGGATTGGCTGTAAGTGGTGCCGATGGTTCTTATTCATTTGATATAGCAATAGGAACTTACGATTTCACATGTACAGCCGATGGTTATGAATATCTTACCATAGAAGATGTGGAAGTATTAGAAAGCCAAACAACTACAGTTGACTTTGCCATGAATCCAATGCTGCCACCAGTGAATCTGACAATAGAGATTGTAACCTTTAACGATGTGGAACTTAACTGGGAAACTCCAGGCAGTGTATTAGATGAACGTAATGCAAATTACAATCAAAAACTTTCTGAAAGACTTACTGACAACTCTGTAAGAAAAGAAGAAGTTACAGACAATACGAGAGACTTACTCGGTTACAAAATCTACAGAGATGGTGCAGAATTAGTTTACATCGAAAATCCGGATACTCTCACTTACACCGATGTCGGCGTAGAACCCGGAGTGCACGAATATGGTATAACTGCAGTATATGATGGAGGAGAATCTGATCTCTTAACTGTAAACATTGAGATAATTCTTCCGATCCCGCAAGATGTAGAAGCAATTTTCATCTATCCGGATGTACATATAATCTGGGTTCCGATCTCAGACGGCAGAGACTTTGCCAGTTACAGTGTGTACAGGGATGGTGAGCAGATTGCAACTGATATTACCAGTGCAATGTACACGGATCCTAATCTTCCTAGTGGAGTATATATATACAACGTTACGGCAGTATACGATGGTGGCTGGGAATCTGACTGGTCTGATGATGCTGTTGTAGAAGTTACTGAGTCTGACAACATCCTGATCCCGGTACGCACGGAACTTGCCGGCAACTATCCTAATCCGTTCAACCCGACCACAACGATCAAGTTTGGCCTGAAAGAGGCCGGTGATGTGAGCATTAAGATTTACAACATAAAAGGGTCTGTAGTAAGAACACTTGTAGATGGTCAACGGAACGCAGCTTATCATGAAGTTGTATGGGATGGTAAAGATAACGCTGGCAAAACCGTATCAAGTGGACTCTATTTCTATAAGATGGTTTCAGAAGGAAACAGCGGCAGATATACTTCTACCAAGAAAATGATCCTTTTGAAATAAGGGAATTTAACCTGACCACTTGTTAGTGGTCGGGTAACTTTTCTTTTCTTGTAAAATAGATCAATTACAATTACATATCAAAGCCCCGTTTCGGCGGGGCTTTTTTTGGTTGCATGAACGTAGAAATTCAAAATTCTTGACAGAGCACTTGAATACTTATATTTATAATTTTATTAATGAAGTTGTAAAAAAGGAAGATAGTATTGGAGAAGAAACGGGTTCTGATAGTTGAAGATGAGATGATAGTTGCGCAGGATATTCGGCATGCAGTAGAAGCTTGTGGATATGCTGTAGTTGCTGTTGTTCATTCAGGAGAAGAAGCAATTGAATGGGCTGCCAAATCTCATCCCGATCTTGTTTTAATGGATATCATGCTGGAAAAAGATATGGATGGTCTGGAAGCTGCAGAGAAAATACACAGCAGTTTAGATATTCCGATTGTTTTTCTAACTGCTTATGCAAATGATCAGACACTGCAAAGTGCAAAAATGTCTGAACCTTTCGGATATCTGATAAAACCATTTATTGAACGGGAATTAAAAGCAACAATGGAGATGGCATTCTATAAACATGAAATCGAACAGGAACTACGAAAAAGTAAGGAAAAATATAAAAACATATTTGAGAATATACAGGATGTTTATTTTGAAGTAGATATGAATGGAAATATACTTGAAATGAGCCCTTCCATAAAATCCATTACGGAACATGAAAGAGAGGATCTGATTGGAAAATCTATTTATGATCTGTTTACGGATAAAAAAAAATGGCAGGAATTTTATGGTATTCTGCTTAAGAAAAATAAAGTATATGATTTCGAAATAAACTTAAAAGATAAAAACGGAAAAGATATTATCGGTTCCATTACCTCCAGGTTATTAAAAGATGACAAATCTTCCAGAATAGTTGCATCCCTCAGGGATATTACCGAGCATAAAAAAATGGAAAAACATTTGCTGAGAGCTGAAAGATTGGCAGGAGTGGGACAATTAGCTGCCGGTATCGCTCATGAGATCAGGAATCCGCTGGGTAACATCAGCTCCTCGATACAATTCTGCCTGAGCAAATACGATCCCCCCCAGCAGATCAAGCAGTTTCTCGAGATCATTCAGCGAAATTCAGATAATGCAAATAATATTATCAAGGGATTATTGGATTTTGCTACTCCACGGGAGATCAAACTGGAAAAGCATTCTATCACCAAAGTACTCAACAATGCCATCGGGTTAGTAAAAAACCGTTGTGAAAAAGATGGTGTGCAAATAGTAAAAGATTTCACTTCAGATTTACCACAAATAATGTTTGATGAAAAGTGGTTGGAACAATCATTTCTTAATCTTATTTTAAATGCAAAAGAAGCAATGCCTGGTGGTGATACACTCACAATAAAAACCTATAACAAAGAAAAGGAAATTGTAATAGTTTTTTCCGATACAGGCATTGGTATCAAACAAGAGAATCTGAAGAAAGTTTTCGATCCGTTCTTTACAACAAAAGATGAAGGAACAGGTCTGGGACTTTCCCTTGTATATCAGATCATAAATGCTCACAATGGAAAAATTGATATTGAAAGCACAGAAGGTAAAGGAACAGACATTTCATTGTATTTACCTGTTTAAATAAATGAAAAGGAATGATTATGGAATCTATCATGATAGTTGAAGACAATAAGGATATGCAATTCCTGCTTTCTAATATTCTAAGGGAAGAAGGATATAAAATAATATCTGTTGGTAATGGTGCACGTGCTATTCAGGAAAGTAAAAAGAAAGAACCCGATCTTGTACTGCTCGATATGAAATTACCAGGTATGCATGGTATGGAAGTTTTCGAAGAGTTGCGTAAGATAAATAAAGAAATTTTAGTGATCATGATCACCGCTTTCGGTGACGTGAAAGATGCTGTAAGAGCTATGAAATTAGGGGCTTATGATTACATTACAAAACCTTTCGATAATGACGATCTTATTCTAACTATTAAGAAAGCTCTGAAAACCCATTCTTTAAGTATGGAAGTGGAAAAACTGAAAAACCAGTTGCGAACAGACCGTATCATTATTAATGAATTAGGACAAAGCCCGGCCATAGTAAAAGTTTTAAAACAGATCGACTTGATAGCACCTACCAATATGAGCGTTATAATTCAGGGGAAAAGTGGTACCGGAAAGGAAGTTGTGGCAAACATTATTCATCAGCGAAGTGACCGCAAGAAAAAGCCTTTTATAGCCGTGGATTGCGGAGCTATTCCGGATACACTTGTGGAGAGTGAGTTATTCGGTTATGAAAAAGGAGCATTTACCGGGGCGAATAGTACAAAAAAGGGGAAATTCGAAGAGGCAAATGGAGGTACACTTCTTCTGGATGAAATAACAAATCTCCCCCTGGAAGGACAGGCAAAATTACTACGTACTCTGGAAGAAAGAAAAATATATCATATCGGAGGTAAGAAACCAATTGATATTGATGTTCGAGTAATAACTACTTCCAATCTTATCTTTGCAGAAGAGATAGCTAATGGTAATTTCAGAGAGGATCTATTTCACAGGCTAAATGAATTTGAGATTGATCTACCGCTTTTAAAAGAGCGTAAAGAAGATATTCCAATTCTGGCTCGTGAGTTTCTGAAAGAAGCAAATGATGAACTGGGAAAAAGCATCAAAGACTTTTCTGTAGATGCAATGAAACTTCTGCTGGAATATTCCTGGCCTGGAAATATCAGAGAATTGAAACATAAAATTCGCAGGGCTACTCTGCTCTCTGAATCTGAATATATTACGCCTGTCGATATCTCAATGAGAGAAACCGCTGGTAACGAAAATTCTATTCTAATGTCTGAAATCGCTAAGGGGACTACTTTTGATAATGTTATTAGAAATGTAGAAAAAGAATTGATATTGAAAGCGATTGAAAAAATGGGTGGTAATAAAAGTAAGGCTGCAAATTTATTGAACATAAACAGGAAAACATTGTACAGAAAAATGAAATACCTGGGATTGCCTATTTAATTTTATTGAGATACTTTAGACCAACATTGTACCTTAAATGAATCATTATTTAAGGTAAGATTAATTTTCAATAAATCAGGATAGGTTATTTTGCCAATAGTAAATTAGATAATTTTGTTCTATTAAAAAAATATAGTTATACAGATCATAGAATTTTATCTGCTTTCATTCTCTCTTTTGATCATATTAAAGACCATTTTTACAGTAGCTCGGATATCTTCCTCACTCACCGGTTTTACAAGATATTCATATGGTTCCTAAGCCATAGCACCGTCTAAAGTCCTTTCATCGGCGTATGCTGTTAAAAAAACTATCGCAGTATTATACTTTTTTCTGATCTCTTTTGCTGACTCTACACCAGTCATGATCCCAGCCAGCATAATATCCATTATAACCAGATCTGGCTGTGATCTTTCTACTTTAAATATAGCCTCTTCACCAGTTGTAACGATGTCACAAACATCATATTGATATGATGTGAGCGCTTTCTTTATATCTTCTGCAATTATTAATTCGTCTTCTACTATCAGAATCTTTTTCTTCATTTTGTTACTCCGATTTTTACGTTGAAGAAATTATTGATAGTAGTGTGCAATGTCAACACAAAATTATAATTATCTAGAAAAGTCATACATATAGTGTGAATTATTAATAAAATTTAATACTTAGAACAAAAATTGCTTGTAATTTATACTTAAGACATTATAGAAGGATGTGGGAGTGAAAAATGAAAAGATTTGAATTTATAATACTTTTTTTAATGATATTTATTTCAATCAAGTGCTTAGAATCATCAAAAATTTCATATAAAGATTCTTGGGGAAAAGATGGATTTGAGCTGTTAACTGAATCAGATACCGGCATCGAAATAGTTTTTTCAATCAATGAATTTGTTTTGCAAGAAGTGAATATAAATAACGAGATAATGACGCAAGTTCAGATTCCTGGTTATTTTCTTCCGAATGACGAAGGTATGCCTGACCTGCCTGGGAATGGTGTGTATATTGCCCTTCCACAAGGTGCAACTCCACAGATCAAAGTGATCTCTTCTCGTGTTGAGATAATATCGGATATCAATATTGCCCCGGCTCCACGAATTCCCTGGGATAACGAAACAGGACCACTGGAATATAGTAAGAATGAACTAGTGTATTCAACTGATGCATTTTACCCTGAGGATACAGTAAAACTTTCCGAACTTACTCAAATAAGAGGAGTTGATGTAGTTATTCTGGGAATAACTCCTTTTCAGTATAATCCTGTAAGCAGGGAGTTACGGATTTATAGGGATTTTCATATCGAAATTACTTACCCTGGCGGTAATGGGTATTTTGGAGATGACAGACTACGCAGTCGCTGGTTCGATCCGATTTTACAGAATGCTATTCTGAATAGAAATTCTATACCTGAAGTGAATTATCCTACTTCCATTTCCAGGACGGAAGATTATGAATATATTATTATAGTTCCCGACGATCCTGTCTTTTTGAATTGGGCAGATTCACTTCGAGTTTTCAGGAACGAACAGGGAATCAATACTGGAGTGGTTACAACCTCAGAAATTGGTGGGAATACTACAACAGCAATTGAAAACTACATCAACAACGCTTACAATACCTGGGATGTCCCTCCTGTTGGTGTTTTATTGCTTGGTGATTACGGAACTGTCGGAAGTACCATTATTTCCCCAATATGGGATAACTATTGTGTTTCCGAT
>DAOUUD010000241.1 GCA_030668345.1 Candidatus Cloacimonadota bacterium
AAGAACAGCCTGCAAGTATTATGCATAATAAAGGAATTATTGATTTTATTTTAATCACTTTTTTTTGCGTTACCAATCAAGGTTTGATAATCTCGGTGGAGTTGCTTCGGTTTTCGATGTCTTCAAACTTCAACGAGATCAATATAACATATGTTTCTTCCTGATATTCAAACCAAATTCTCAGATACTCTAAATTTTGTAGATCAGGATTAATATTTGAATCCATCACAATTTCATAGATGTCCACCGGAATACGGTAAGTTCGCAGTCCTTTGCTGTTGATTGTATGTAAATATTCATCACTATCCAAATCAAAAACATAATGGATATATGAATTGGTTAAATCGAGCATTCCGTTATAGTTCAGATCTTCAGTATCAAGTCTGTTGTTTCGTTCGGTTCCGTTAATTTCCGGATATTCTTCGAATCCATTTACCATTATTTCATCGTTAGAATAATCATCATCAGGATCATCTCCTGGTTGGCCATTTTCAATTCTGTCCAGTCCAACATCCTCCTCTCCGTCCAGAATACCGTCCTGGGTTACGAGGCCGTCTTCCATATCAGCTACAGTACTCACTCCCTGCCTGTAAAAATCTTCATTGATACGACCGATATCAATATGCATTGTAACAGGTACAACAGGAAAAACATCTGCGTTTCCCAGGATTTGACATTCGATGTAATCAACTTCGGACATATTTATCGGTTCATCCAGATATTGCATTAACCCCGACCAACTATTATAGATAAATCCCGGAATAGCTATTGGACTTGGAGATAACCTGCTTCTGAGTAACCCGACTTTATCATTCTCTTCATTGGAAGCTAATAAAGAATCATCATATACATCAATTTTATAAAAATCCTGAGACATAAAATAATTGATGTTACCTTTTGGCAGATCGATATTATAAGGTTTGCTGGCAAAGCTCCAGTTGAAACGATTTGTATATGGGTCTATTTCGTACGTGTGTGAGGTAATTTTTTCATGATCGCAAGAAACGCATATTAGTACTATTCCAATGATAATTAAAATTTTTCCTGCAATACTGGTTTTTAATACTTGATTTTGCATTTTTTTCTCCTTACTTCTTATAGTAAAGATAAAAACAAATTCAGTTCCGATCAAAGTCTATTTTTTAGAATCAATTGCAAATTGATTAAAATATGTAAGAATTGTCAAATAAAAAATCGTTTTCCACAACAGGAATAAAATTTCATAGACACATTTGCAATAAAAGCCAAAAAAGAAATCGGGAGATTTTTAAATGAAAAACAAACTCTTTCTCATAGATGGTACGGCGCTTATCTATCGTTCGTTCTTTGCCTTTATCCGTAATCCATTGTATAACAGTAAAGGACAAAATACCAGTGCCATCTACGGTACCATCAATGCCTTCCTGCGATTGGTGGAAAAATACAATTTGCAACATGTAGCTATTTCGTTCGACCGTCGGGAGAAAACCTTCCGGCATGAAATAACCGAAACTTACAAAGCGAACCGTCCACCTGCTCCCGATGAACTGCACGCCCAGGTGGAACCCATAAAAGAATTCTTTGAACTTATCGGCATCCCGGAAATTTCAAAAGCCGGATATGAAGCAGATGATGTACTGGCAACTCTGGCAGAGCGCTATAAAAAAGATTATGATGTTATCATTGTAACCGGCGATAAGGATTTTGCCCAGATCGTGGATGAACAGGTTACGCTTTACGATCCATCCAAAGAAAAAGTTACCGATTATGAAAGCGTGATCGAGAAATACGGACTCAAACCGGAGCAGTTCGTAGATTACTTGGCTATCTGTGGCGACAGTGCCGATAACATTACAGGAGTAAAAGGTATCGGGCCCAAAGGTGCAGCCAAACTTCTGCAGGAATTCGGTACGTTGGAGAATATTTATGAAAACTTAGAAAGCATTTCTGCGAAGGGGATACATGACAAATTAGTTGAATCCAAAGAGGAAGCTTTCCTTTCCAGAAAACTGGCTGCTATCGTACGAGATGTTCCGCTGGAAATAGCAGATGATAGAACGTTCCTGTTCGATAAGAGTAAATTGAAAAAAGCAGTAAATTTCCTGAAAGAATATGAATTGAACTCGATAGTTAAGAAGATCGTGACGAGGGAAGATACAGCGATCTCTAAATTATCAACGGGCGAAAAACCAGCTTTAAAAAAGGAATTCAAAGCAGAATTCGATTTTGCAGAAGAAGTTAAGTCTCTGCTATTCGAGACAGTACTTATCCGTAACGAAGATGATTTCCATAAAATGCTGCTGGAGCTGAAAAGCAAAGATATCATTGCTATCGATACGGAGACAACTTCTACCGATCCGCTGCTGGCAGAACTGGTGGGGATTTCGCTTTGCGCGCAAAACGATAAAGCTTACTACGTTTCCATTGCTCATCAGATGGCGGAAAATGTGGCAAAAAAAATAGTACTGGAAGAATTGAAAAAGAATTTCCAGGGCAAACTGCTCATTGCACATAACATCAAATATGATTTTATGATTTTGCAGAATGCAGGTTGGGAAATTGCAAATGAAGTATTCGATACAATGATAGCAGATTACTTACTTAATCCTACATCTCGTCATGCTCTAAGTGCCTGCAGCAAGCGTGAACTGCACCACGAAATGATCCCGCTTTCCGATCTTATCGGCAAAGGA
>DAOUUD010000151.1 GCA_030668345.1 Candidatus Cloacimonadota bacterium
TCAACATCAAACGGAGCCAGGATTTCCTTAATAAGTTCAATGTCCACTCGAAGTGTATCTACTTCAATAATACTGGAAAAACTTCCATGTTCCATAAAATGAAGCATCATGTAAGGGATATTCATCTCCAATTCTCGCAGAGGATTATGTATAGTTACAAATCCCATATTAGCTGTCTCTCCGCAAATAGGGCAGGTATAAAAACCATAAGCATAATTATCTACGGCATAACATTCGGTTTCCAGAACTTCTCGCGGCAATGAATCTACTACGGTTTTATAGACTTTTGCAATAGAATCGGCAGCAGAAGGATTAAAATAAAAGTGATCGGTTCCCATAAGTATTTCTTCTTTGTAAGTAAGGAAATCATTATCGGTGTCACCTTCAACAGGAAGCCAGTGTTCATCTGCATTTAGCTGTGGTGCTACAACTCCCAGTAAAACAGCAGCAGCCACAGGTATTGAAAGTTTCATTGCTTTTGAGAAAATACTGTTTTCCGGTGCTTTTAAGCGGATGAGTTCTTCACATTCATCATGAATACTTTTATAATATTTAACTAAAGAAGGAGTTATACGACAATCCGGGCAAACCCAATGGAATAAAAGATCCTGTTCTTTTCCCTGGAAACTATTAGAGGTATAACCATTTTCAATGAAATTGCTTACACAACAGGAAGGATATCCGAACAGGAAACCTTCGGTTTTCATAGCTTTCTTCTGTTGATCAATCGGTTTATTGGAAAAGGAATTTTCATAATATTCAAGATAGCGTCGGCTTTTACTGAAAATGGTTTCATAAATAGTTTTTCCATTCATAAGCTTTCTGGGAATTATTTCGGCTTTCAGTCCAAAATGTTTTAATAAACGAAGCTCTTTTGAAGTTATTTTAATTTCCCAACGACTCAGTGGTTTTATCCTTTCTTTTGTTAATAAAGATAAATAAATAAACTGGAAATCGATTTTTTTGAAATTGAAGTTTTTCATTTTGTCCTCCAATTTAAATAATATAATCTTTTTAAGAATAGAATCAAGCAATATTATTTACTATGTTCCAATGTATTATATTATATAGAGTGAGTTGTCTTTATGCACACCGATCAAGCATGTCTTTGCGAGACCTGATTCATCAGGGCGTGGCAATCTTATTTGAGTAATAATCGTTGATATTATCAGATTGCTTCCTCCTGCGCTAAAGCTTCGGCGGGACAAGTCGTTCGAAGCCGCAGGAAAGAAACCTCGCAAAGACAGGAAATGTGATCGGGGTTGTCTTTGCGAGAAGCGACATAAGTCGGTGCGTGGCAATCTCAGGTCATTGAGCCCTATTTCATCAATAGCATTTTTCTTGTCTTTTCATAGTTACCGGATTTCAATTGATAGAAATAAATTCCTGATGAAACCGGTTGATTGTTTTCATCCGTTCCATCCCAAATAATTGAAGATTGAAGATTGAAAATTGAATATTGTCTAATCTTCTGTCCTTTGATATTATAAATTAAAATCTCTGCGTCCTCCGTGTCCTCTGCGGTGAGATTAAAAAAGATAGTTGTAATCGGATTAAACGGATTCGGATAGTTACTAAGAAGTTCCGGGTGTACAATATCGTTATAAGCACTTGTAACTATAAAATCAATATAGACCTCATTTGAAGCAGAGCTTTCATTATCCTGGGAATATTTTGCTGTAATACAATAACCATATGTAAGAGTCTGAAGAGGGTTAATATAATCTACATAACACAATTGACTGGTTGTATCCAGCAGTGTAAACATTGTAGAATTAATGTTCCTGTAAATATTAAAATATTGAAACGCTCTTGTTCGTGAATGCTGCCAGTTTAAAGTAACTTCATTACCATTTAATTCTCCTGTTAAATCGGTTGGAGGAATCATCCGGTATAAAGAGAAATCAACTGAAGTGGATTGCTGTTCATCTACAATTATATCATCATAAGAAATAGTTTCATATTCCAGATACGAAGCAGTAACAGAATAAATGCCGATCGGAACTTCAATTTCATAGTTGACTGTTCCGCTGATATCCGGTTCGACCTCTAGTATATATTCATCGGCAAGGTTTTGTATCGTTACTGTTATGAATAACGTATCAACAACAGCGGGAGAAAGAGTTATCTGACCATTAATAAAGCCGGTAGGTAATAGATCAGGAACAATATCTACGATCGCTCCTTCCACAACGGTCAATCCGTATGGGATCTCATCAGGTAGCAAATACCAACCATTGTAAGAACCACCCCATCCCATATTAAGATGATAATATTCATCGGTATTATATCCATCGATAACAAAATTATGCCCGGCATCCCACGCTGGAGTTACAGACGCAAAATGTACAGGAAGTGCATCCATCATATTCTGTGCGATCTGCCCATAAAAATCCGGAGTAGTTTCATCGATCAATTGAACATCGTCAAAATTGAACTTTAAAAAAGCCTGATATGCCTGGTTAACCCCGAAAGTACCTGAAACCTGTGAAGTGTAAACTTGTTGTGCTGCAACTCCGCAGGCAAAGACCAGCGCTGCTTTATCAGTATTGGTCACAGGTATTTCATATAAATAATGATATGCTAAAGTATCGAGACATACATTCATTTCCGGGAAAGAAAGGAAATCGTGCAGCAAATAATCATCATCTATCCAGTATTGACGACCTGCGTAATTATGATAATAATCATCCGAATCATCAAAGGATACACAGTTTGTAGTTCTATGATAATTGAGGATTTGAGCCATTGCAATAGCGGGACATCCGGCAACACTCCTGCTTCCTGTTACAGGATCCATTGGACAAGAGTTATTATATGGAGAATTCTGCGACCAATTATTCAATAGCCAACCGCCTGTTGGTGTTGTTCCTTCCGGTGGCCATTGTTCAAACCTGCTGTTTTCAATATTCTCGTTTAACATTTTTTTCCACGATCCATTCCTGATGGAAATAATTTCTTCCGGTAAATTGGAAATATTTTCCAAACGCAATTGAATATCGGTTTTGAGAATATTTAAAAGAATATTGCCACTTTCTTCATCATAGAAATTACTGGTGAAAGAATATGCAATAACTGGCGGAAGATCATTTTCTGCAGTTGTTACAATATATCCTTTGGGTTGCAACTTGAAAACATAGAATAATACATTTTCGCTGTTTTGATGAAGGATCTCATCTGACTTAATAATCGAAAAAACATTTGATTCTCCAAGTTGGATAAGTTTATTGTTTGCAATTATTTTGCAGGAATCAAAATCTACTTGTTTCGCAAATAAACCATAACTAAATAGTAGAATCGCTATTAACAAAAATTTAGATTTGTTTTTCATAATTCTTCCTCTTATTTTTATTTTTCTCATTTTCATCTTATTTTCCTTTTATTATTTAAATTGTTTTATATCTTTTTTCCATTCGGGAGTCCGCTTTCGCTGTACTCCTGCAAACTCCCGTCTGGCAAGGATTTCTTATTCTTGTTTTTCGAGTTCGATCTGCTTTTTCTCTTTATTGGAAAGTATGCCAATGGGTGCCCATATAAACAGCAAATGAGCTGAAGTAGCTCCTGAGATTATATTTCTAATTTCATCTTTGTACGGAGTACCTTTTAAGACAGTGGATGTCCAGATTATTACACCACCCCAGATCAGTGCACTTAAAATGATGGTCAAACCAGATTTGAATTCACTCTTCTTTTTAGTCCAAAACAGCATAATATTAAACAACTGCATATGAACGATAACTCCAATATACAGAATTTTACTCACGATTTCTTTGTATTCTGTGCCTTTCAGCACAACAGCAGATCCAACAATTACACCTGCCCAGATCAGTGTGCTTGCGATCAATAAAGCAGATCCACTTAATTTCTTCATAATAAACTCTCCTCTTTAATATTGTTTTGTTTTATAACCTTTATCGTTCAGAAGCTTTATCAACCCATCGTCCCCGACAAGATGAAAAGCACCGATAATAATGAAATATACATTTTCTTCTTCATTGTTCAGAATCAACTCAAGTTTATCCAGGATCTTTTCATCCCGTTCGGTGAACATTCTGTGGTAATAACCAGTTATACCGGGCAGCTCATCTTCCAGTTCCAGCATTTTCACTTTGGTAATGGCATTCATCTCGTCTGTATCTCCGCTTTTCCATGCTTCCAGCATATCTTCGAAGATAGTATTAACTTGTTCAAAGTTATTCAGTGTATATTGCAGATAATCGTTTTGGATATCTTCCGGAAAGGAAGTCAGCATTTCCAGTTGGGAAGTGGCAGTTTCAAGTTCCAGTACCTTCATTTCCTTTTCGTGAGCTTTATTCAAAAAATGCAAATCAATACCCAATCCCGGTGTTATATTCAATTTACTCAGGCTGCTCAGCCCAATATTCAAGCTTACGAACCAGGGTTTGTAGATATCGATCTGGTCCATGGTTACACCGAGTTCTGCGAATTTTTCGGAAACTGACTTGTACAGATCTTCCGGAATTTCTTTCTGCAGATTATTTCCTCCCGCGTAGCAGGCATTTTCGATGATGAATGCTTGAACTTTTTCCTGATCTAATGTTGTAGCATCCAATTCCACAACCAGAATATCTGCTTCCTCAAAAGCTTTTTCA
>DAOUUD010000125.1 GCA_030668345.1 Candidatus Cloacimonadota bacterium
CCGATGTTACAGGAATGACTCGGGAAAAGGCAATTGAGCTTTTAAATAAGAAAAAGATAAAATACCAGGTTCAGGAACTTAGCACCGATGGAAACGTAGTGAACCAATTTCCCAAACCCGGTATTTCCTACCCTGAAAATGAATTTCTGATAGTAATTCTTGACAACGTAAGCGTTCCAAAAGAACAGAATGAATTGGATTATAAAATGCCCGACTTTACCGGGCTTACTTTGCGAAAAGCGATAGCTTTGGCAAATAAGAAAAATATAAAACTTATTGTAAAGGGCAACGGTACTATCGTACGGCAGACGATACAGCCCGGCTCGAAGATAAAATTCGGGGAAATATGCAGCGTAACAGCAAAATAAATTATATAGAAATATTAAACATCTTAGAAAAGAACAACCTGCTTCGAGAAGTTTTCGATATAGATAAACATTCTGCTTATACTGGTATGGCAACCGATTCCCGGCAGGTGCAAAGTGGTTATATATTCGTTTGCATTCCCGGGTTTGTAACCGATGGACATCTTTTTGCCGGTAAAGCGGTGAAAAAGGGTGCCGGACTTCTTATCGTGGAAAAACGATTAAATATTAATATTCCTCAGATCGTTGTAAATAATTCCAGGAAAACTGCTTCACTTCTGGCAAAATTATTTTTCAATGATCCCACTTCTAAATTCACACTTGTGGGAATAACAGGCACAAACGGTAAAACCACTATCGCCACTCTCATCGAAGCGATGCTTAGAAAAAAGGGTATGCAAACCGGATTTGTTGGGACATTCGGATACATGATAAATGGTAAAACATTCCAAACCGAGCGTACCACTCCGGACATAGTGGAACTTAACAGGATATTCCGCCAGATGGCAGATGCAGAAGTAAAATACGTGGTAATGGAAGTTTCTTCTCACGCTCTTGCCCTGGACAGGGTTTACGGTCTGCATTTTGATGCTGCGGTTTTTAACAACCTCACACATGAACATCTCGATTTCCATAAAAACATGAATGATTATGCTGAAGAAAAGTATAAACTATTTGAATATCTTTCTAACGAGAATGGAACCGCCTTTATAAATATAGATGATAAATACGGTAAAAAATTATATGTAAATCTGAACTGCCCCAAAAGATCGCTCTCCTTCAAAAAAGGTGATATTACAATTCATGATTGCAATTACAGCCTTGAAGGAACTGATCTCAGTTATTCCGTTGAGAAAACAATAAATAAAATTCACACAAGTCTGATCGGTCGATACAATGCTTTTAATACTGTTTCCGCCTGCGAAGTAATTCGAGAGATATGCCCTGAAATAACCGATAGCTTCATCTCCAGCATTTTTGATTCATTACCGGAAGTTCCCGGTCGGTTGGAGAAAGTAAAAAATAGCAGGGGAATCGGAATTTATGTGGATTATGCTCACACTCCCGATGCACTGGCAAATGTACTTAAAACGCTTTCTGAATTAAAACAGAAACGGCTGATCTGTGTTTTTGGTGCAGGTGGAGAAAGGGACAGAACCAAACGTTTTAAAATGCTGGTGGCAGCATTAGAATTTTCTGACCTGGTAATAATAACCAATGATAATCCACGCCATGAAAGCCCTTCCGATATCATCAGGGATATTGTAGGAAATACACCACCTGATAAAGCTTTCTGGATAATTCGAGATCGTGAGCAAGCCATCGGAACCGCTATTTGCAATGCTCAAAAAGGTGATATTGTACTTCTGGCAGGTAAGGGACATGAAAAGTACCAGGAAGTTAAAAATAATAAATTGGAATTCAATGACAGTAAAATTGCCAGTAAATATGCTGATCTCAAAGAGTGCGAGATTGACAAATTGTCATTTCCTATCGATCCTCTCCAACTTGAATTCATTTTAAAAAATAAAATCAATGATAACTCTGAACTGGTACTGGAGCATATTTCCACAGATTCACGCACGATAAAAGACAACTCCCTCTTTTTTGCATTGCAGGGAGAGAATTTTGATGGTCATGATTACGTTGATCAGGTTCTGCAAAAGAATAACTGCTGGGCTGTAGTTACTCAGGATTATCAAAGTGATGCTGAAAGATTGATTCGCGTCGAAGACACCCTGCAGGCATTTGGCAATCTGGCAAAAAAATACAAATCATTATTTAATGTAATTACCATTGCCATCACAGGTAGTTTTGGTAAAACCACTACTAAAGAATATCTCTATAATATACTTTCAAAGAAAGCACTGAAAACATTTTCCAATGAGAACAACCTGATCGGTTTACCAAAGACGATTTTCAGGTTAAATCCAGAATATGAATATGCCATCCTGGAACTTGGCTCCAATCAGTTCGGCGAAGTTGCCCGTCTTACCGAGATCTCCGATCCGGATATTGCTGTAGTTACTGCCATTGGTCCTTCCCATCTTGAATTTCTTATTGATGAAGAAGGTGTTTTCAAAGAGAAATCCGCTTTGCTTAAACACAATGTGAAGCTGAGATTGTTCCCGGCAGACGATAATAGATTCAAAGAATTTACCGGAAAAACCTTCGGTTCAAGTGATTCTGCCGATTACTGTATCTCAAACATAGAAAACAATGCCCAAACCACTCGTTTCTGCCTGAATGATAAACAATATTCCATTCCCATACCTTTCAAGAAATTCACTTTGAATGCAGCTATTGCAATTACTTTAGCTTCAGAAATTGGAATATCAGATAAAGAAATACAAGACGGTCTTGATAAACCTCTGGATCTCTCTCTCAGGATGGAAATAAAGAGTTCCGGCAATAGAATGTTGCTGATAGACTGCTACAACGCCAACCCCGATTCTATGAAAGCAGCTATTGAATTCTGGAGTGATTATGAAATCAATAGACCGCATGTTGCCATTCTTGGTGATATGCTGGAACTGGGAAAATTAACAGAGAAATTACATTTGAATATCAGGAAGTTATTAAATAATTTTGAGTATAACCAGTTGATCTCCGTGGGAGAATATTCTGTTTCCTACGATGCAGAAAGGCATTTTGGGAAAGTGGAAGACCTGATATCTTCCGGTATTCTAAAGGATTTTCCCGATAATGCAATAATTCTGCTGAAAGCATCTCGTGGTATATCACTGGAAAAAATTATAGGAAGGATATAATATGTTCTATCATCTATTTTCTCCTTTAGCAAATACGGAAATTATGGGTTATACCATGTTTAACGTGTTCCAATATGTAACGTTCAGGTCGATTGCAGCATTCATCACTGCCTTGGTTTTTTCACTATTTCTTGGTCCCAAATTCATCAGGCTTCTCAAAAAGCACCAGGCTGTGGAAAGAATTAATGAATTTGTCCCCATTTCTCACAAGGAAAAAGAAGGTACTCCCACCATGGGCGGACTCATTCTTATTTCCAGCCTCCTTATATCATCCTTGCTCTGGAACAACCTGGTAAACAGCTATATACTTATTATGATCATCACCACCATCTGGCTGGGTGGAACAGGCTTCCTGGATGACTATCTGAAGAATTTCCTTAAAATAAAACAAGGTCTTATCGCCAAATATAAATTAATGGCTCAAATTACACTGGGATTGCTTATTGCCACGGCACTCTATTATGGTTCAGCAGATAAATCCTCGATAACACAGATAAGTTTACCATTTTTAAAAAATACAGCCATACAACTGAGCTGGCTCTTTATTCCTTTTGTTGTTTTTATGGTTACAGGCACATCAAATGCGGTGAATTTAACGGACGGATTGGACGGTTTGGCCAGTGGAACGGTGGCTCTTTCGGCACTGGCTCTAGGTATAATGGCCTACATCAAGGGAAATTTTATTATTGCTGAATATTTAAACCTGGAATTCATAAGCAATGCAGGTGAACTAACGGTATTTATTGCTGCTATGATAGGCACATTGCTCGGTTTCCTGTGGTATAATATCAAACCGGCTCAGATAATAATGGGAGATACCGGCTCACTTTCGCTGGGCGGTATTCTGGCCGTACTTGCCATTTTATTAAGGGAAGAGATATTCTTTGCGATTGTTGGTGGAGTATTCGTTATCGAAGCACTATCCACGCTTATCCAGAGATATTATTTTAAATATACACGCATAAGATATGGGAAAGGGAAACGGGTTTTCCTTTGTGCTCCCATACACCATCACTTCGAAATAAAAGGGATTGCCGAAGAAAAGATCGTGATCCGTTTCTGGATCGTTGCTGCACTGCTGGTAGCAATAGGGCTGGCAACACTGAAATTGAGATAATATATGAACGTTCAAGAACATAAAATTGGAATTATAGGGATCGCTCGCAGCGGACTTGCCGCAGCATATAAGATAAAAGAATTAGGTGGTGTCCCATTCCTCAGTGAATTCAAAATTGCCAATAAGATCGAAGGCTCTGAGAACATTATTAAAGAATTCGATTGTGAATTCGGAGGACATACAGAAAGACTTCTGGAATGTGATACGATAATTGTAAGCCCGGGGATTTCACTTGATATTCCAATTTTAAGAAAAGCAAAAGAGAAGAATATACACCTGATAAGTGAGATCGAGTTCGGGTTTCTTGTAAAGCATCCCGATAGCAAAATAATAGCAATTACGGGTTCTAATGGGAAAAGTACGACCGTAAGTTTGATACACTACATTTTACAAACTGCGGGTTACAATTCTGTTCTTGCCGGTAATATCGGTATGGCATTCTGTTCTTACCCGATAGAAAAACCTGGTATCGATTTTATAGTTTTGGAATTAAGCAGTTTTCAGCTTGAACTTATAGATAAATTCAAACCAGATGTAGCTGCTATACTGAATATTACTCCTGACCACTTAAATAGATACAACAATTTTGATGACTACGCCCTGGCAAAGTTCAACATCTTTAGAAATCAGGATAAATCCGATCTTGCGATCTTGAACCTGGACGATGAAATGAGCCTGAAACACAGAAATAAACTTGATCCAAAATATTTTTCTCTGAATTCCAAAACAGATATTTATTTTGATGGTAAACAGATAAAATTTGATTCGGAATTCATTAACATTGATAATTCCACTATCAAGGGACCACATAATATTGCCAACATAATGGCATCTATCCTGGCTATTTCTCCTTTTGGAATTTCAAATAAAACAATAGAAAAATCACTTTCCACATTTATTTCTCTTCCCCACCGGTTGGAATTCGTAGCCGAGATCAATGGAGTTAAGTTTGTAAATGATTCCAAGGCTACTAATACCGAATCCGTAAAATATGCACTTCAATCTTTCGATAAACCGATCCGCATTATAATGGGTGGTGGTGGTAAAGGTGAAGATTATACAGTTCTAAATCCTTATTTAAAAAAATATGCCAGGAAAGTTTATTTAACAGGCGAAACCCGTTTGGAAATGAAAAAAGCGTTTACCGGTTCAGTCGAACTGGCTGTATTTGAAGATTTTGAAGAAGCAATACGAAATGCGTTCAAAGAAGCATCTGCGGGTGAATATGTGGTACTTTCTCCTGCCTGTACAAGTTATGATATGTTC
>DAOUUD010000065.1 GCA_030668345.1 Candidatus Cloacimonadota bacterium
GTTATGCAACCAATCATGCAGCAGGTGAATTTCCAGCCGGTACAGATCCTGGTCCAGCTATAGCAGGTTATGGTGACATGATCACTATGGATGGAGGTGCAACCTGGGATCCTCTTTCCGGTCTTGGCTTGGATTACAACTGGAATCTTCAAGGTTATGTAATGGGTTCAGATGGAGAAGCTCTAGCAATGGCACTTTCTCAGAGAACCAGAAAAGTAGCTCCAATACGATTCAACAGTAATGTACAGCTTTCGGTTACTCATAATTCTGAAAGAAAAACCAATACTGCAATTACAGATGACTTGAGAATACTTCTTGGTTATAAGATCTACAAAGATGGTGTAGAGTTAGTTTACATCGAAGATCCAGGAATTCTCACTTACACCGATGTAGGACTCGATACAGGAGTTTATGAATACTATGCAACTGCCATTTACGATGAAGGTGAATCTTATCCTTCCAACACAGCAAGTGTAGAGATCATACTTCCGATACCACAGAATGTAGTAGCAACCTTCAACTATCCGTACATACTTGTAACCTGGGATCCGATCTCAGACAGTAGAGACCTTGTTTGCTACAATATATATATTGATGACGAATTACATGCAGGAGGAATTACCAGTACAATGTTCATTATTGATTATGGCTCAATACCACCAGGTATGCATATACTAAATGTAACTGCTGAATACACTGGAGGATGGGAATCGGGGTTTTCAAATGACGCAATGATATGGGGTCCTAATTCTAGTAATGATATTCTTCAACTCCAAACAGAACTTACTGGTAACTATCCTAATCCCTTCAATCCTGAGACAACGATCAAGTTTACTCTTAAAGAAGACAGCGATGTAAGCATTGAAATATACAACATCAAAGGTGCCGTAGTAAGAACACTTGTAGATGGTGAAATGAACGCAACTTATCATGAAGTTATCTGGAATGGTAAAGATAACACAGGTAAGCAAGTTGGTTGTGGATTGTATTTCTATAAAATGGTTTCAGAAGGTAATAGTGGTGATTATATCTCTACTAAGAAAATGATCTTATTGAAATAAACAGATAAATATTTATTGAGTGTGATAAAAGTCCCGATTCGGGACTTTTATCTTTTCAGTTGCAGGTATAATTTTTCCAAAGCAGCTTCCAGGTCGTTTTGTAAAAGCGGGAAGCAGTATCTTTTCTTAATGACTAGGCTGTTATGTCGCAACTGCCATTTTCTACATTTTGCCAGGTGTTCCACAACCTCATCAATAACGCTAGTATCCAACCTGTCCTCGAATTCAATAGGACGCAGTCTGAATTTTGATGGTAAGTGTTCTCCCACCAGCCAGGCATATACACTTTCGGGATAATACCTGTGGGTTATTATGGGGGTTTCGCAAGCACAAGCTTCTATAATTGGTAGTCCCCTTCCCTCAGTTTCACTGGGCAGTGTAACCAGTGATGCTATTTGGAACAGGTCTTGTATTTTCAACGGTTTTACCTCTTTTCTAATATAAGCCGGCTTATCTAATTTACTGAATAAAAACGAGAGAAATATTCTGGAATGAAATTTATGATCTACTGCCAAAAGCATTTTTTGAAATTCCTTAAGCAAAAAAGTGAAATATTCTTCATGACCTTTCAGAATAGGACCGGTGATCATCAGCAGGATATTCTCTATCTTACCACCTCTCAGCCAGCTATTAAACCGGGAATTTTCCAACAAAGCACTTATTAAAAGAAAATCCAATTCGATCCTCTTTCTTTCTATAATTCGAGTTGGCTGCAAAATGATAATATTATTAGCACAGAAGTCAAAAGTTATGTTATCTTCCAGGCTGGCAACAAATGGATAAGGTGTTTTCTGCATCGCTTTGTTTTTAAGCACCTTCTCGATAGAAATCGAGTGCAATTCACCTTTCCTGCCGGCAATTAGCTGTTTTACCTGGCAGAGAATATCTCTTTTTCTTTCTTCATCAGCAAGTGGTTTGAATTTCTGTGTATCGATAGCAGTTCCAATAACACCAGTAGCATCAGGTTCGTAATCGAACTTTTTCACCAGCAGATCAGATTGACGATAATTAATATTCAAAGCCAGCCAGTTTTTTGCTTTCCAGGGATAGAGCATTTCGATAACTGAAAAGATCTCGGGAAGATGTGAATTTGTAAAAAAATGATCTCGAGGACCGTGTTTAGTACCTTGATATTTAATATCTATTTCGCTTTTACCGGCTTCCCAGTAGAAATCGTGATTATTGGAAATGACCGGAACATCAAGATACGATGAGATCAGAACCAGAGCCAGGGCAAGAGATACATTACCCGGATTGGAATTTGTATTAACTACATACAGCAATTGAATACCATGTTGGGTAATATAGGTTCCTATCTGCAGGGACAGGTATATTGTGTCTTCCCATAACTGCTTTAAAAGATCGTCATACTGCTTTTCACCTCGTTGCAGTTTGGTATGAAAAAACAGGTCGAACAGCTTCCATTTGGCAAATCCTGCCATTCCCTGTACAATTAAATGCTGGCATTTCTCTTTGATGGTCATATCAAATCTTTCGTCAAATTCCCCACCGATGAGATGAATATCAACCCTGGGAAGTATTTTGTGAACCAGCGTGATATATTTGGCAATTTCCGTGGAGACACCATCGATACCGTATTCGAAAGTAATGAAAGCGATCCCGCTACTTTCTATCCTCTGCAGGAAAGATTTATAACTTTCCTTTCGATCTTTTACTAGTGGTTTGTTCTGTAAGTTTTGTAGAAATTCATTCAGTTCGAACCATGATGTGAACTGCAGATCTTTGAAATCTTCAAACATGGTAAAATGAGCTTAAAATCGAAAAAGCTCCTCCAATTTATTTTGTAGAATTTGAAACGAGAAATATTTCCTGCCCAGTTCGTAATTATATTCTGCGATCTCTTTTTGAAGTTTTTTATCATGGATGATCTTTTCCATTTCTACCAGGGCATTATTGGTAAGAACATTATCTTCCAACATCACGGTTTTAAATCCCTTACTTCCAATATCCGTCCAGAAAACAGGTTTGTAGTTATTCACAAAGACGGGTCTCTTTGCCAGAACACATTCCACAAATGCATTGCCAAATCCTTCATAAGTACTGAAATACGTACAGGCAACTGCATTGGCATAAGCATCGGAAAGATTGAATATTTTCCTTCCCCGCCAACCCTTTCCACGTTCATTCAGGATGCGTCTATGCCCAAATACTACCTGTTTATCCAGTTTGCGTTTCCTGATGGTTTCCAGCAGTTCTTTATAATAACCCTTCCTGGCATCATCGGCAGCACTGCCGGTAACGATCAGTTTAACCCGTTTATCCTGTAAGTGATGAACCATTTCGATAGCAGTTTCGATTCCCTTTCTACGCACAATGCGGGTAACCTGGAATAGCGGGATGTCTGTTTTCTCCAATCCTAATTCGAAAAGCATGGAGCGGTTATACTGACTTTTACGGGCAAAAGGTTTATCAAAATCCATTACGTTGGGAACCACAACAGCATCGATGTTATATTTTTTTTTCAGAACATCCCGGGAATAAGTATTAATAACAGCATGACGTACATTTGGCAGATCCAGAGGAAATGTGGTTTTTACAATTTCTTTTACTTTTTTATGCGGGGTTTTGTACCTGTTATCCCGTTCCCAGTAGAAATCGTGATCATGCGCAACAATAGGTTTGCATCCGAATTCCGCCACTTTTTTAATAGCCATACCCATGGAAAGATGGCAGGGAAGCGAAGTGCTATTCTCTGTTAATAACACATCGATCTTTTTCTTTAATATCCATTTGAAAATATGTGCAGCAATCTCGTTGGAAGTATCAACCAGATGATCAATCAATTCCTGTTGTTCAAATTGCGGGAAGAAGAAGGCACGGTTCTGCTCCCATTCGCATTCGGGAGAAAAGAAAGATAAAGCACGCCATACACTTTCGTTTTTCTTGCCAACAATGCTTTTTTTGAACTGACCGGAAAGAATGAATATCTTATGTCCCATCTTTTTCAGGACCTTGATCCACTTTTCAGTTTCCAGAGCTACGCCGTCGATATCTCCTATCCTTCCGATAATAACTCCAATATTCATAGGTCAACTCCTTCTTTAAGTAAATGTAAAACATAATATACTGAAATATAATTTCTACAATATGAATAATTTAATCTTTTTTTGCGGTCAAGAAAAAAATTATATTGGAAAAGTCTTGTTTAAAGTAGTATGAAGAAATTTGTATAACTTAACACAAGTTTGAAAAATCTTGTGTTAAGTTGAGACATGAACAACTTGGATACAAGGGCAACTCAGAAATCCAATGTTAAAAAGAATAATGCTTATTTCAAAGCTTCAGCTTTGAAATTAATAAAAAATTCTAAAACCTGAACGACCTTTGCAACATTATCTGGTGCGTATTTATTTCATCAAATGGCAGAATATTGTAACTATACGAGATCTTTAATTTTAATGGCAGATCATAGCGCAATGTAAAGGCATGATAAATACCCATATTGGTATCTGTGATCATCTCTTCCGGTTTTTCAAAACGGGTTTCATAATCCATGAATAATTTCCGTGTGACATATTTTCCCATACTTACAGAGAGATTATTAAGGAATATTTCTGAGGTCAATCTTATAACATCGTTGCTTTCTTCCGTATAATAATATTCCGATTTATTTTCCGACGAATAACTGGCAAAAAGATTCTGGATAAGGTCCGTCTGCAAATGAAAATAATCGAGCCGGAATGCCTGTCTTAGCCAATTTTCCACCGGAGATATCAGGGGATCGAGTACAGCGCTTTCCAATCCCAGTCCGGCAATTTGTATTACCTCATCCTGCAGCAGCGTTCTTTTCTGGGCAGGAGAAATCTCATTCATTGTTCTATTGTAGCGCAATTTTGCCAGGATATCGGTGATTCTATCGTTGGGATTATCACTTTTCAGATCGAAGCGCAAAGTACCCAGCGAACTTATCCCGCTTTTATCATTATATATTTCCAGTGTGATAAGAGTTCCATCGGATGTTTTTTTATAGAATGTACCATTGATATTTGCTCCCTCACCAAATTGGCTTAAAAGTACTTGCATATAATCAAGAGTAAGGTTCGTTCCAAACATATCGACCGTTCCTTCTTCAGCAATGAATAAAGCTTCGGGAAGGATAAATTGTCCGTTCTCATATTTCAAATGTAGATATCCACCGGGTTTTAATTTCACATCTATAGGAAAGGTAACATAGCGAATGTTTTCATTAAAATGCAGCATCAGATCAAGTGTGAAAGGCATGGGAGCCGAATCGGATTTCATCTTTACTTCTATAACTTTATTAAAAAGCTGCAGAAGGTTTTCTGTTCCTGGCGGAAAGATAACCTGTCCGTTGGAAAGATGCAGATCACCAATTATGTGAATATCATCGAAAGGTCCATTTACAAGCAGATCATCGGAGTTTCTTCCTGAGATAATTGTTTTTGTAACCGAATTACTGGGCATGAAACCGGGCATATGAAAAAGAACACCGTTTTCATTAGTTCTAAAAAGAAAATGACCCAGGTTTAAATTTCCCAGCTTGAAATCACTGTCATCATTCCCTATCTCATTTTTTATATATAAGTTACCTTCTCCCATTCTGAATTGGAATTTATTAATATTAAGGATATCATCTATTATGGAAAGTTCAATTTTTACCTTATCGAGTTTTTCCAACTGGTTTTTGATAGATAATGAACCTTGAGATACTTTTATATTTCCCGAAGTTATCGATAATCCATTCTCTTTCATACCGATCCGGAAATCGAAATTACTTTGTGAAGAACCACTCTCGATAATTTGCGTCTGGTGTGAAAGAAGTCTTAAGAAGTCTCCTTCAAATCGAAGCGAAACACAATTTGTATCCGGGAAAGTGTTACTGCTTAGAATGTTATAACCAATTGCACCGGAACCAGTTAATTCAATTTCTCCAGACCGTTTGATGAAAAATCTATTGATTTTAAGAAGAGAAGCTTCCTGAACAATAGCTACATGAACCGAATCTGCTTTGAACCTGTTGACTTTCAAATTTTCAGCAGAAAAATCAAAACTCAAGGTGTTTTCATTTCCCTGTTTTAAAAAACTTATCCCGCAATTTACTTTTCCTTCGATGTTATTGTTAGGAAGTATCTGTTTCAAATCCAGTAGATCCGTTCTTCCGGATGCCTGAATTACCAATTCTGGTTTCAGGTGAATTTCACTGACAAGATCGATGATCTTTAATTCTCTGGAAGTAATTTTGCTATTTTCGATTTTGATTTTTGAATTATTACCGGTCAAATTCAACTCTGCATTAAATTCCTGCATTTGCCCCATTCCAAATTTTTCGATATTAAAATTACCGGAAACATAACCATCACCACTATTATCGTAGTTAACTTCGAAACTGGTATTACCGCTGATATCGCTGTAGGTATGATAATCCGTAAGATATTTAGCGAACTCACGCAACTCTATTTTATTACCGGAAATTGTTATACCATACTCAATAGAAGGTTTAATTCTTACCCAGGAATCAATATTTATTTTATTATTTATCCTGAATTGTTTTGTTTTAAGGCTGTCTAATGTACCTTCAGCCAGCAGATTGATGTCAAATGGCTCATAATTATATTTGGCGTTATGAGATCTGATATTTAATAATGTCTTTTTATTGGTAAGATCGATGACAACATTAGATTTAAAGCGACCATCCAGTTTGCCAAAATTCTGATCATATGCCCTGATGTTCGAAGCTGATACGATACTGAATTCATTGACATCTATATCGAGGTTACCGGAAAGTAGAGGAAGTGAAGCACTTTTAAATGCCGAGTTCAGATCAAAGCGTTTTAATTGTAACCTGGCACTTAGTTCTTTATCTCTAATGTTTCCATTACAGGTTAATGAAATATCTCCATTTCGCTCCAGATACAGATTTACATCACTATCTTCCATATTGGCAGTTAGAGAAAGATTATCCAAAGTAAATTGTGGATTTCGCACCGACATGTTCTTCAAATGCAATGAGGCGGTCAGTTTCTCAGTGAAATTTATTTCTGATTCAAGATCTCCGTTTATTTCCAGATCATTGGATGACCAATGTAAATTCTTTGAGTGTAAGCCGAAATTCAATCCTTCATTAAAATCGTAAACACCCGAACCGGTGATCAGGTTATTTTCCCAATAAGCCTGATCGAGCGTGAGAGTTGCAGTTTTTTCTTTGAGTTCAGCAGAAAATTGGATATCCTTTACTTCCTGTGAATAAGTTGCAATTCTGGAAGAAGTTAACTGTCCATGAATCTGAGGTGAATCAAGTTTTCCATTTAATTTTATTTCAGCAGAAACTTCTCCATCAAGCAAGCTCAAATATTTTGAAAGCTGCACATCACGCAAATTCAGATCTGCAGATAATGAACGGTTTTTATTTGAAATATCGATAATAGCAGCAGAACCGGTTATCTCGTTATTATCCACATTAAATTCATGCCAGTTGATATTGGCACTTTTATTGTTTCCTGCAAAGGTTATTATGTCTGCACGTGCATTTCTTCCGAAAGCAGCTAGGTCAATTTTTTCCAGGTTTGCAGAGTAGTTCAATTGCTTTTCATTTAGTTCCGCATTTACATTTAATTTTCCTGAAAGAGAGTTGATAAATGGAAGTTGTAGGCTATCCGGGAAAAAATCAATTATATCTAAAGAAGCCTTCTCTACATTTCCTTTGTGTAGAACTGCAGAAGCACTCAGGCTGGAATTATTGCCGTCGACAGCGGAAAACTTAATATTGGATTTAAACGGATTATCGATGGAAAAGGAAATATTGTTCCAACTATGTTTGAATCCAACAGATCCTGAAACATACTCGATTTCAACCTTACCATTATAAATATCCAGAGCCCGGAAAAATTCTGCAATATCCGGAATTGTGATTTTTTTATTCCCTTTTTTTTCACTCGAAGGAGTTATTTTAATTTGAAGTGCAGGTTCATAAATTTTTATGTGTTTAATAGCTCTCAGGTTCTTGAAATTGGAAAGTAATAATTTCGGTAGATTATACTCAATATATATCTGGTCGATCATCAAATTATAATTACCGGGTGAGGATATGGACAATTGCGATACTTGCAACTGTCTGTCATTAAAGGAAAAATGACCAATATTCACATTTGCATTCATAGTTTGCGAGATGTATTCAGAGAATCTGCTCTGGACGATCTCATCCACTTTTGCCAATCGTACCAAAACAAAAAAAGCAATGTTAATAACAAATACGACAGCAACAATTATTAAAAGCCACTTTTTTCTTCTCACAGAAAAACGACCTCGCTATTCTAATACTCTCAAAACACCATTTTCCAGTATATAAATTTTATCCATTTTCCGGGCAATTTCCAGGTTATGGGTAACAACAATAAACGTATGATTCTTTATTTTATTCAGCTCAACTAAAAGGTCTATCAATTCTTCACTATGTTTGGCATCCAGGTTTCCTGTAGGTTCATCGGCAAAGATGATCTCTGGTGAATTTATCAAAGCCCTGGCAACTGCAACCCTCTGCTGCTCCCCACCGCTCAACTGGTTTGGATAATGATCTCTACGCTCATAAATATCCAGTGCTTTTAACAACTTCTGTGCTTCTCCCAGACTCTTTTTGAAATTCCTGGAAGCTAGGAACATGGGCATTGCTACATTCTCTTCAGCTGTGAAATCTTAGAGCAGGTAA
>DAOUUD010000185.1 GCA_030668345.1 Candidatus Cloacimonadota bacterium
CAGTCTGGTGGAAGATTTCTCACCGTATGTTGATGATATTGACGGAGATGTTCTTTCTTTAAGTGTGATAGGTAACACAGAGGTTAACGTAAGTATTTCAAATTTGATAGTTACTTTTACTTCAACTCAGGATTGGTTTGGTAGCGAAACTCTTACTTTTGCTGTGAATGATGGACAGACAGATGCAACTGCTTCCGATAATGTGGATGTTATCGTAACACCTGTGAACGATCCACCTATTCTTAACATAACAGGAACCTTTGAAGCCAATGAAGACCTGCCTTCTGTAACTTATGATTTTACCGGTTATTGCACACAAACCTGGGGAGAAACAGATGTTCTTACACTTTCAGAAGCAGGTTCTGCTCATATAGATGTAACCGTAACAGGTTTCGATGTAGTTTTTGAATCTAACACATTGAACTGGAATGGTACGGAAGATGTTACCTTCTACCTGGATGATAATGTAACTGTACGAGGACGAGATGTTGTTTCTCAGATTATTTCAGTTACTGTCAATCCTGTGAATGACGCACCCACCATTGTTCTACCGGATAACTTTACATTTGAAGAAGACGGCAATCTGGTTGAGAATTTCACACCATATATCGATGATGTGGATGGTGATGTGCTTACCTTGAGCGTTGCAGGAAATACAAACGTAACAGTTAATATATCCGTAGCAATGATAACCTTTGGTGCAGTTCAGAACTGGTTCGGAACGGAAACTCTAACATTCACCGTGGATGATGGACAATCACGTGCCACAGCTTCCGATGATGTAGATGTTATCGTAACACCTGTGAACGATCCGCCGACAATAGTCCTTCCCGACAACTTCACTTTTGCAGAAGATGGAAGTTTAGTGGAAGATTTTGCACCATACATCAATGACATAGATCTTGATAATCTAACTTTATCGGTGACCGGTAATGTAAGTATCACCGTTGATATTGTTGGAACGGTCGTAACTTTTGGTGTAGCTCAAGATTGGTTTGGAACGGAAACTCTAACATTTACCGTAGATGATAACCAAACTCGGGCAACAGCATCCGACGATGTGGATGTGATCGTAACTCCTGTAAATGACCCACCTATCCTTAACATAACAGGAACATTTGAAGCAGATGAAGACTTACCTTCTGTAACCTACGATTTTAGTGGATTCTGTAGCCAGACCTGGGGTGAAACCGATGTGCTTACTTTAACTGCTGATAATTCCGTACATATAGATGTAACTATCATAGATTTCGATGTTGTCTTTGCATCCAATACACCGAACTGGCACGGCACGGAAGATATTACCTTCTATCTGGATGATAATGTAACTGTACGAGGAAGGGATATTGTTTCCCAGGTAATTCCGGTTACGATCAATCCGTTAAACGATCCTCCAACTATTGTTCTACCGGATGAATTTGCGTTCGATGAAGATGAAGAGCTGATAGTGGATTTTGATCAATTTATCGACGATGTGGATGAAGACGATCTGACATTATCTGTAACCGGTAATGTAGAAGTAACGGTGAATATCGATGGAACTATAGTAACCTTCGGGGCAACTGAGAACTGGAATGGTACCGAAACACTTACGTTCATCGTGGATGATAACGTGACCAGAGCAACAGCTGAAGATGATGTTGATGTTATCGTTATTCCGATCAATGACCCACCGGTTCTGATAAGCTGGCTGCCTGAGGAACTTGAATTCACAGTAGTGATCGACAGTATTGTTACCTTCAGTGTGGAAGCAGAAGATATAGACAGCGATCTGAACTATGCCTGGTATGTAGATGAAGAACTGCAGACCGAAACTTCCGAAACATTTGAGTATCAATTTATCGAGCTGGGAGAAATTCTTATCAAATCGTTGATCTCAGACGAGGAATATGAAATTGAAACTATCTGGACTGTAACGGTTGAATCCGGTGTGGGAGTTATAGAAATCCTGCCGGTGGTTACCAAACTTTATCAAAATCATCCGAACCCGTTCAACCCTACAACAACTATCAGTTTTGACCTGGTAAATGCCGGAAAGGTTACATTGAATGTTTACAACATTAAAGGAGAACTTGTAAGAACTCTGGCTTCGGGAAATTATCCGGCAGGAAAGCATGAAGTTACCTGGAATGGGAATGATAAGAGCGGCAAAGCAGTTTCTTCAGGCGTTTACTTCTATCATATGAAGACTAAAGAATATAACTCATTCAGAAAAGCGGTTCTATTGAAATAACCTGTAGCTAATATTAAGAGTCACCATAATTTTGGTGACTCTTTTTTTATTTGCAGAAATTATAAATCTTTTGACAATTATTCATAAATAAAAAATCTATCTTTATAGTTTTTTGATGAATATTTTTTAAAAAATATGGGAGGAAACATGACCGATTTGAAAATCCTGGAATATTATGTAAGTGATAATTATACTTTTAAAGTTTTAAAAGATGAAAAGGGTAAGAAATTTGGAAAACTGGTAAACAGTAATACAAATGAAGAAGAGGAGTTGAATCAGAAAGTTCTCCCAGAAAATATTCCTAATCTCTTAAATGTGGCTAAAGTGGTTATCAGTGCAGCTTGGCAGGATGGCAAAATTCTGCAGTCGGAAAAAGATGCTTTTAATAAAGTTTTTGAACACGTAGATTTTTCGGAAGAACAAGAGCATGAGATCAAAAACGAACAGGTCAATCCTACTCCTATAGAAGAACTGGTGAAGCATATCAAAACCCGTGAAGAAAAGATGCTCATTCTGGAGACTTCATTGCTTCTGGTTATTGCCGATAATGAATTCCATCCCAAAGAAAAAGCGTTCATTGAATACCTGGTAAAAGAGTTTAAGCTTGATCCGGTTGATATAGGCATTCTTTACAGCATTCTACCAAAACGGGTTAAGAAATACATCGTAAAAGAAAAGTTGAACGAAATACTGGAGATCAGGGCAGATGAAATAGAAACTTTAAATAAATTTGCGCCTGGCACAAAAATCCATGACGCCAGTCATGAGCGGGTTTATACTACATTCCTACACAACTGGAAAACTAGAAGTGATCGCTATCGTAGAACCAGCGTTTACTAAAGAAATTTAAGATTTTAATGAAAACCACGGGCTATCCCGTGGTTTTTTATTATAATCCAATCAATTTAAAAATTCCAAATAGTTTAAGGCAGGCAATAATAATAGCAACTGCCAGAACTATTTTTACAACTTTCTCACCTTTTTTTATGGCAGCTTTTACACCCAGGTAAGCTCCCAGACTATTACCACAAGCCAAAACGAGTCCATGCAGCCAGAGTATTTTACCTGAGATGGCAAAGATAATTACAGCAAAAACCGTATAACACAACACAATAAATACTTTCACAGCATTAGCATTAACCAGGTCGTAATTCTCTATCAAGTTCAGGGTAGCAAGAAGGATGAAACCAACTCCCACCTGGATGAAACCACCATAGAATCCTACAGCCAGAAAGATAAGAAATTCTACCCAGCGAGGAAACAATCGAGAAGTAACCTGTTTTTGCTTTTTATGATGCAGCATCAATAGTAGAATCAAAATGAATACTACTCCCAATATTTTATCAAAGGTCGCAGAATCTACTTTAATGGCAAACATCGAGCCCACAATAGAACCAATAATAGCAGCTAGGGTGATATGCAGAACAGGTTTCACCTTCAATTTACCATGTTTATGAAAGTGGTGAGTACCGGTAAG
>DAOUUD010000019.1 GCA_030668345.1 Candidatus Cloacimonadota bacterium
CCTACCAGGATGAGTTTGTTAATAAGATTATTATGAAGGATGCAGCAACTGCCAACTCTCCCCGCTTCTTCTCCGATAAGATCATTCTCACCCTGGCCGGCTCGGGCTACCTCTTTACAGTTACCTTCAGAGATGAACAGACCGATAAATCTGTCGATTATAACCATGAATTGAATATTCTGCCCAGGGATGCTTTATTGAGCGAGGTTGAGTTCCTCTTTGATGTAGTAGCCGATTCCACAAATTTATTAGAGAAATTTCACCGCCAGGGCCAGCTGTTTTATTTGAACTCCTCTCATATTTATACCCTTCCGGAAAATGACAAACTCTGGCTATATTATATTTATTATCCGCCCCCTGACTCAGCCAGCTTGATTTTTGAAACGATAAAAATAAAACGTAAACAGGAAATAATCCTGGAATCAGCTGCCGAGATAGAGGTTTCCGCTTGGGCAATACCGATCGTAAAACATCTGGATATCAGCCACTTGGAAGAGGGTTATTATGAACTTGTCATCAGCGCAGGCCTGGATAGTCTATCACCGGTAGAGATAGCACACGATTACTTCAGCATCAGAATGGAGAATATCTTTTCGCAGCGGCTTTTTATTGATCTGGAAGATGAGTTCATGCTGCTTAAATATTTTCTTACCGGCAAACAAGCAGCAATCTGGAAAACCCTGACCGAAAAAGGAAAAATAAACTTTCTCAACAGGTTCTGGTCTGTCAATGATCCCGATCCAGCCACCGAAAAAAATGAATTTCTAATCATAGTGAAAGACCGTATAAATTATTGTAATAATAATTTTTCCTGCTTTAAAGAGGGTTGGAAAACCGACAGGGGCAGGATATATATCAAACATGGTGAACCCGATGAGATCATCAAGCTGCAAACTGGTCTTAATGCCAAATACCTTCAGAAAGATTATCAGATCTGGAAGTACAGGACCGGCATTGAACTGACCTATATCTTTATCGATCTGCAGACCAGCGGTAACTATCGGCTGATATACGTGGAAGATGACGATACGGAGAGTAGTGATCCGAGATGGCAATCCTATCTGGGAGAAGATTTTGATCCGGGATTGCTGGAATAGTATTCTGTTGTTCCAAAAATGATATAATCTGTTATCTCATAGGGGGCATTTTCTTTAGATAAAAAAAAATATTAATAAATTTGACAGATTAATATATCTTATTAATTTCTGCGCTGTTTAGCAAATAAGGCTACGATGTCATAAAATTAATCGTGCTAAAAAAATGGAACGTAGTTTGCAGAGATAAGTTCATTCTAAAATAGGTGTAAAGGCATCTTTGTAATGCTTGATCTTGGTTGAGTCTGATTTTTTCAGAACAACAATAAGATCAAAACGGGTAAAGTGGTCTTCGTATTGATGATTTTGAGATAGAAAAAAGGAAGCGGTCTTGGAGAGTTTAAGTTGTTTTGCAAAGGAGACACTGCTGAGGGCGGAACTCAGATTCGAGGAGCGTGTTTTTACCTCCAGAAAGACCAGCAGATCGTCATCCATGGCAATTATGTCGATCTCTCCATATTGGGAATAATAATTACGATGAATAATTTTGTAACCGAGAGATTTAAGGAATTCAACAGCCAGATCCTCTCCCGATTTGCCCATTGTAATTGTATTTGTATAATTCATGATTTGAAAAATATCTTGACTTAATATTTGTCAATAAGATATAAGAAAAACTGATATATTTTGGGGGTAATTATGAAAAAATTGATTTTATATTTAATTTGCGTGATACTGTTTTATTCTGTCGCGCTATTCTCTATGCCTTATACAACCATGGGAAACATCAACATCCCGGATGCCTACGTGCTGCCACACATGATGATGGATTTCTCCTACACGAACTATTTCGTGAGCGATGGCATTATTGCTGGGGTTAATCCTGATTCCAGCAGGTACAATGAGTACGATTTTGCAGGCAATCTCAGGATAGGGCTGTTCGGCAGGGCGGAGATCGGGCTGGTATACACTAACACTGCCGGTGTATTCGGCAATTTAAAGGTGCGGATCATCAGTGAAACGGAGACCCTGCCGGCTATCTCCTTTGGCATTTTGAACCTTTTCTCTTCCGTGTCCGACTTCGAAAAGACCGATGTTCCGGAAGAATACGATTTCACTGATCCGATCGACTATATCAAGAACTCGCCCTACCTGGCGGTCAGTAAATCCCTGGTCATCATTACCGGTATTCCCATCATGGACTATCTGGAGACATCCTTTCATTTCGGGATGGGGACGAGGAAATTCTTTGGTAAAGGCGAAACGGTTAAAAGCTTCGGCGGCATATTCGGCGGTATCGATGTCAAACCTTCCCGTTACTGGGGCTTCGATCTCGAGTTTGACAGCCAGAATTTCAACTTTGGGCTTAACGGCTTCTACAAGAATTTTACACTACGGGTAGCAATGTACGAAATAGAAGACTATATAGGTATGAAGGGGGATGAAGGTAGTAATAAGCTGGCGATCAATCTGAAATATACCTTGGATCATTTTTCAGAAATGAAAGCATCCGAAAAGAGGAAGAAAACCATCAGCCAGCGTAGCAGGTCGATGGAGAGAACTACCCCGGAAGTTGAAACCTACGACGAAGATTCCAATCCCTTGAGAGATGAACTCGAACAGATCAGAAAACGCAGAAAACAAGCTGAAAAGGAACTGGAAGAGATCCGTAAACTTCTGCAAGAATAATAATAGTTACTTATGAAAAAAATACTTTTTTCATTAATTGTTACTGTCATTTTTGCGCAACTGGTCGCGCAAGATGATATTATGTCTATCTTAAAACCGCAGGAAAAAGAGAAACCTCTGCTGGAGCAATTGAAAGAAGAACGCAAAGAACTGGCTGTCCTGGAAGAGGAAATCTCTTATTTTTACAATCTGTTGCAGCAAAGAGCAGGTGTGCGGAAGCTCTATGAAAAAGGAAAGATTAGTGATCTGAAGAAAGTATTTTCCAAACATGTAAAGGTTATGGACAGGATGTTCGAAGAGAATCGTCTGGAAGCCCTCAGCTTGAAAATAGGAGAACAAAAGATAGTCTACGGCGATATTGTAGAATTTCAGGATCAGATTCTTTATTATCGTGCCAAACTGGCTTTTATCAAGAAAGATTATAAAAAAGCGCAAAACCTGCTCGAGGATTTGGTAGCGAATTACCCCCAGTCACAAAGACTGAATCCCGGGCTGCTGATCCTGCAAGAGATCTACTTTAGAGAGGGTCGTGATGAACAACTGATCACCTGCTTCGATAATTATGCAGAAGATATCAGCATAAAACAGAACTACTGGCTAGCACAATCCTACTTTAATGTAGGGAGATATGAAGATGCTTTAAGCATCTTTAAGGCTCTATCTAAAAATAAAGAGTTCGGTTTCCAGGCCAAAGCCATGCAGGCCATGATCGCTTACTTTACGGATGGTATCGATATAGCAATAGAGAAATTTAAGATTCTCGAAGAACGTTACGGAGCAGGTACGGATTATTATGATTTTGTAATTCTTTCTCTGGCTCGGCTCTATTCTGTCAATGACGATATTATTAAGGCATTAACTCATTATGAAGACTACAGCAATACACACAATGGAAAAATAGATGATGACCTTTTATATGAAATTGCTCTGCAATTCTATAATAATCAGAACTATAATAAAGCCATTAATTATTTTAACGAGATCGTAAAGAAACCGGTGAAGAGTGAATACTTTGCTTCAGCCAAATTTTTGGTAGCTATTTCCGAGCAGGGACGTGGTAACTTTGATCAGGCAGAAAGCACCTTGACTGAGATCATAAGCCGCAATAATATCCTGTTGGAGACAATGAACACAAAATACAGATTACTGGCAAAATACAATGAAACTCGCCGGGAACTGACACGTCTGGATATTCCAGCAGAAGAGATCGAAGCTCTACAAAAAAAGGCAGATAACATTGAAGAAGCACTGCAAAGCACAAATAATACAATGCAGGAACTCTATACAGGTCTTGATCCTTTATCGCTGGAGCTCTTGCAACTACTGGAAGAAGAATATCTTTCCTACAGCAACACCATTGCCGATATCGAAGCAATAATCCTGCTGGCAAACACAACTCCCAACAAGAGGATCCCGGCTATTATCGACCGGGAAATTGCCTCCACGGATTCCTCGATCGTTACCCTGCAGATACTGAACTACCTCGGTCACAGATCCAGATTTACTTATAAGGACTATGATTTTGCCAGGGCTCTGGCCACAGAAAAAGTTTACCAGGATAACCTGCTGAAAACCTGGAACGAGATCGAACAGATAGCAATAGCCAATAATCATGAGGAGATGCTTCAAACAATACGGGAATCCAGGAAACTGGTAGAAGAGAACCTCGAATCTATCGATGTTATTGCCCAATACATGTTTAAAGGAAAGCCCTCGGATGAATTCCAGCAGATTATCCAGGAGGAGTCTGAAGCTATCGATAAAAACCGGGAAAACCTGATCTCCCTGAAACAAGAGGTAATTGAGAATTTTAACAAACAGATAGCCAAGAGATTGAGTAAGGAAAAAGAAGTTCTGGTTGCCGAATTCCAGTCGCTTAATCTCTCTTACGATAAAGCTCTTGCCATTATCATGGATGAGGTTAAGTCAGAGACCGAGCATTATCAGTTCAGTTTATTGGGAGTGCTTTTCAAGCAGACTCAGATCATAGACGAAGAGTATCAGGAATTTCAGGAAAAACTTAGAAATGAATAATATTACAAGCAGGAAGTTTACTTTTATTATATTAATATTGCTGTTGGCAGTGGCAGGAATTATAGCCCAGGATGTTGTTAACGATATGAATTCCCAGCTGCAGAAAAAGTATAATGAGAAAATCGCTCACAAAAAGGATGTTTATCAAAAAACCTTAAGATTTATCAATGAGAACCCCCATTCACCGGGTTTATCCACACTCTATTTTTATCTTGCCGAAATGAGCACGGAGATCGATATCCATAACCCGTCTGTAACGGCAGGATATTATAAAAAAATATTGGAAAAAGATACTAACTTCTTGCAGAAAGACGCTGTTCTCTATAATATTGGTTATTACGGTTTCGCCGCAGAAGTTTATCAGCGCGATGAAGCCAGACAGAGAAATATCGATCTGGTCATGAATTGGCCCGATTCACTGCGTTTGACTAAAGAAAGGCTACAGTATGTGCTCGATACCTACAGGCAGGTCTGGGAAGATTTCCCGGAATCGAGCTATAATACCGAAGCAGGTTACAGGCTGGGGACGGTTTACTTTGAAATCGCTCTCGATACTCGTGTTCCTCAGGAATATTATGAAAGGGCTATCTACTATTTTGATCTGGTCTCGAAAAAAGAGGGCGAGGCCCTGGCAAATTACGGTCTTTTCCAGCGAGCCTGGACCTATTTTACCAGCGCCAACTTCACCAAAGCTATTGAGGATTTCACCCTTATTCTGCAGACCATCCATATAGATTCCCTGCAAATAGAAAAGACCTTCTTTGAAGCAGATGCTATCGAAAATATAGCTTTCAGTTTGATCGAATATGACGGTACCGATTTTGAACAGTTCTCCCTGGCTGCTGAAAAAGCTAAGGAGATATTTCACAGCTTTGTAAGCAAAGAATATGGCAAGGAAGTAATCCTGAAATCGATCGAACTGAAGCATAAATACAATGCACCTATGCAGGCAGCGGATCTTTACAATGCCTATATTGCTCTCTATCCAGAGGGATTAAACTGTCCCATTTTCGTGGATTCCATTATGACCATCTACAAGCGCAATCCCTCCAGAACCAGGAGCGGTGTTCCCGCGGAAGAACTGGTTATTGATGAATATATTCGCTTGACAAAAGACTTCAGAATCGATTCTCCCTGGTTCCAGGACAATGCGGATATCGATAAAACTCCGCAACTGGCAATAATTCGGGAAGCATATGAATTCATGGGACCGAAATATTATAACAACTTTGCCCAATCCGCAGAGGAAAATGATTATCTTATATATAAAGAACTGGTAGAGAATTACTGCCACTATGATGCTTTCAGGGATGAGGCCGGTGCCAAGCAGATGGAAATCATGCGTAAAAATGTGGTCGACTTCAGCCAGGATATGGCTGAATCCAGCCAGGATCCCCGTCTCTATTTAGCTGTGATTGCAGACATCAATACCTTTATCGAAAGTTATCCTGAACATCCAGCCTTGCAGGAGTACAAGGAAACAGAGTTCTACAATTACGAACAGATCTATAATATTCTAAAACCTACCATTAAAGAGACAGCTTATGTGGATACGGTAAACAACATTACTCTGAACAAAGAGGATCTTGATTCTCTTTTTGTAATGGCTGCCAGGAAATATGAAGACTATCTGACCACATCTGCCACCTCCAGCAAGTCTATCGAAACAGAGTTGATCCGCATCATTTATCAGCGTGCCGAACTGAATTATGCACGTAATGATTTTGAGGAAGCATACAACGATTTCAACAGGCTTCTGAACTATGCTATTAATAATGAGATCAAGAAGATCTCCTATGCCAGACTAGCCGAGATCAGCCAGTCCCGTAATGATTACACCGGAGCAGAAAATTATTATCGGGAAGCAACTAAGTACGCATCCGATGAAGAAAAACAGGTTTATAACAACAACATCCTGGCTACTATGCAGGCAAAGGCTAATACACTGGCAGATTCGGCAGATTATATCACTGCCGCCCAGGAATACCTGCGGCTGGCTGCTGAGATCGAAAATGATGATCTGGAAAAGAGTACAGGCTTCATAGTTAAGGCAATAGAGAGTTACCAGCAGGCCGGAGAAAATCAGACAGCTATCAATCTTTTCCTGGATATTGCTGCCAAGAAGAATGATAAAAATGATATCCTGGCAGCTTATATCAGCGCCTGGACCATCTCCGACAGCCTGCAGAATTGGGAGCAGAGCGAAGGACTTCGCAAGCAGTTTATTAATAAATTTAAAAAATCTAACGAAGCTTATAAACTTCGTTTGCAGATAATAGGTTTTTATGAAGGTGAGCAGTTCAACGATAAAGAACGCGCAGCCGATATGTACCTGCAGCTTCATGATGAAGCAGACCAGATGGATATTGACGAAGATCAAAAAGAGAACATTTTCTTAAATGCCTACCGCATTTATAATGAACTGGGCAATGAGAATATGATCGTGGAACTGTGTCTTCGTTTTGAAAAGCTCTATCCATCTCATCCCAAAGCCAATGATTTCCTGATCAGGATTGCCAAGATATACAACGACAGAGGGGAAGAACACAAATTTGAAGAACTGGCTGCTTATCTTTATAAGAAAGATCCTAACATCGATCTCTTTATCACTATTGCTGCAGAAAAACTGAAAGAGATCAAAACCGAAGTTGATAGCCTTTTCGAATCCGAGCAATATAATAGAATGTTTACCCGGATAAAGGATTTCAAACTGGCCGATGAACATTATAGAGAAAAAAATCTTCACCTTCCCACTGAGGCGATCTACGAAGCTTTCGATTATTATGATAATTACATCACTTTCCATAACCGTTTCGAGGAAGAAGTGAACAGGATCGAAATCAGTTTCCTGGTCTCCACACCTGATGAATTGCTGCGTGTGAATGAACTGACGGAATGGAAGACCCATCTTACAGAAGGCAAGCAGCGTATTCCCAAACTTATGGAGCAATGCGATGCCTTAAAAGCAGATATCATCGCACTCATACAGGAAGGAAATGATTATGGACTAAAATCGGAAGACAGAACTCGAGCCTTGTATATCGGGGGAAAAATATATGATCATGGAGCTGATGTCGTTCAAAAACAGATCCAGAAATATATCGATGTCTCCAAGCAGTTGAATAACGAACAGATGACAGATAATCCTGTGCAGCAGAAACAATATAAAATAGCCATTAATAATAAGGGAAACGAGTTCGTACTGACCTTTCTCAAAAAAGGTGTTCAACTCTATAATACCCTGCTCGCTACCTTCTATGATGGTAAAGATTATTCTGATCAGTGGACCGATTTAGCCAATGAAAGATTGGTAGAACTGGGTGTTCGCAAACCGAAAGTGCTCGAACATATTTACACAAATTCTGCCTGGGAAGTAAATAGAACTGTCATTAGTGATCTGTCTACAAATAGTATAAACAGCGCTTCCTGGAATTCAGTGCAGATAGCTCCCCAGTCCACGGTTTTTGATTCTGCCATGGTAATTTTGATACCACCCCGGCAGGGCATATATCTGAAAAGGGAATTTACTGCAGAGATAAAACCGGAACTGATTACTTTTGATTATGCCTATGACAAACCGGTGGAAGTATATTTGAATAATGTTCTGGTAGAAAAAGCAGCAACCCTGCGGGAAGATTTTGTTAAGGTAAATAATGTTCTTACTCCGCATTATTCAATTGGCACCTCCAAGAATATGAAATATGGTTTGAACAATATCATTATAAAAATATCTGTGGATTCTACAGTTGTAGATACAATCCCGTTCAGTTCTTTCATTACCCTGCAGTACGATAAGGAAAAACTGGAGATTGCCAAAACTACCGAAAAGAGGATGCTACTATCTGATTACAGTTGGCTGACCAGGAAAGATGATTTTGTGCTGGAAGACACAACTTCAAATATTGTAGAAGAAATAGCAGTTACCGACACAATGCCGGCAGACTCTCTGGCCTATGCACAGGTGCAGATAGATACAATGACAACGAATCGGGAAGAAGCAGGATGGGAACCAGCGGGTGTTAGCAACTTCCAGTTCTTCAAAGCTCAGATGTTCGGTCTTGAAAGCAGCGAGGCACTGGATATCTGGTATCCGGTAATCGATTCTAGTAAAGTAGAAACAGTATATTTTAAAAAGGATATTAATCTCGATGGTGATGTGATAGAAGCTCAGGCTAAACTGATCGGTCAGAATACTGTAACACTCTGGGTGAATGGTGAACTGGTGATAACTGATCAGGGAGTGATCGTGGATGATAAGTTGAAGAAGATACAATCTCACGAGATCAGCATAGCCCAGCTGAAACCCGGTAAGAATACTATACTGGCAAAAGTTGAAGGCGGCAGAGAATTCAAGGGTTTTATCTTTGAAATGAATTATACTATTAGGAAGGGTGGTAATGAACCCGGAGGTAGATAACCCGGGTATCTCAGGGTGAAAGGTATATTTATGAAAAAAATACTAATTTTATGTATATTAATTATATTTATTTCCTCTTTGCTGGCGCAAACCACTACAGGACAAAGCACCAAATCGGACGAGTACAGAAATCTCAAAAAACTGAAAAGCGAAGCTGAAGAAGAAGTAAAAATCGAGATCCGTAAACCGGATAATACTGCTTTAATGCCACGCACTCAGACGGATTACGATTCCGATATGAAATTGAATGTTATAGATAAATTTAAAAAATCCAATAAATTACTTTACTGAGGGAGGTTAGTAATGAGTAGAGGTTTTAGAATATTATTTCTGGTTGTTTTATTGTTCAGCGTGAGCAGTCTTTCTGCTGCTGTGAATGTAGTCGAAATGTTCGTACAAGGTGGTGTGTTCATGTACTTCATCTCTTTCTTATTGATCGTGATGCTCATTATGGCGATTATCAAGTACTGGCAACTTACAATTAAAGAAAAACTGGACACCAAGAAATTTTATCTTAAATTGAAAGGTTACATTAAAAATAACCAGACGGAAGAAGCGATTCGTATCAGTTCTCAGTTCAAGAAGACCACCATCGGTTTTATTTTCTGGAACGGTCTGCTGGGCTATAATGACGGCTTAAAATCCGGTAAGAAAGGGATGGAACTGCAAAGACATCTGCAGAACTCTTTTGATGAAGCAGGCTTGCAGGCTATACCAAATGTTGAAGCCGGACTGTTCTGGTTCGATATTATCGCCCAGGTTTCCACATTGCTGGGTCTGCTGGGAACTATCTTTGGTCTGGTAGCATCCTTCGATGCTCTGGCCAATGCACCCGAAGCCGATAAGAGTCGCCTTCTTACAGAAGGTATTTCCATGGCTATGGGAACCACAGCCTACGGTCTTATGGTTGCTATTCCCACTATGCTTATCAAAGGTGCTCTTCAGGCACGAGCCGATAAAATTATCAATGATATTGACGAATATAGTGTAAAAACGATAAACCAGATAACCTACGCTATGAAGGATTAGTATTATGGCATACGGTCCATCCCAAAACAGGACGGGATCTCAGCACGAACATCGAGAACCTAATCTCATTCCCATCATGAATCTCTTCATAGTTATCATTCCCATGTTGATGACCATCATGGTCTCTGTACATCTGGCGATGATAGCGATAACATTGCCTGCTCCTTCTACTGATGCCAGTAACGGTGGAGAAGAAGAAGAACAGATGGAGGAATCACCTAAAATGATAACTCTAGCCCTGTTCCCGGATCGTTTCGAGATCATGGTAGAAGGTGATAAAGGAGTTACTGAGATTCTACAGTTGAGCCCGGGTCGACATGATTTTGTTACTCTTGATAAGAATATGGCCGAACTTAAAATAGCACACGAAAAACAGGGCACAATAGAAGTACTACCCGATCCTACAGTAAGGTTCGATACATTGCTGCGGTCGATCGATATATGCAAGAGCAACGATTTCCCGAATATCAAATATCTTACAGCTTTAACCAAATACTACCGAGCAAAATAGGAGCGTGATATGAAACGAGCATCAGTAAGAGTAGATAGATCAGCCGGGAGTTCCGGATTTACAAAACGCTCACGCGGTATGAAAACAAGAGATCTTAACATTACTTCACTTATTGATATTCTGACAATTCTACTGGTTTTCATGATCAAGAACATATCCATGGATGCCAGCCAGAAAAATGCTCCCGAAGGCATGCTACTGCCCACAACGATAACCAGAAATGAGCTGATCGAAAGCGGGAAAGCTGTTTTCGTGAAGATCTACACGGATAAAATCCTCTATGGAGCAGAAAATATACCGGTCGGATCGCTGCAGGATTTTATCAGCCAGCAGGATACCAGGCAATCTCTTCTCAGGTTATTGCAGATGGAAGCAAGATCGATAATGGCAATGAACAGCCAACCATGTCTATTGATCCAGGCGGATAAGGATATACCGTGCAGATATATTACGGAGTTCATAAAATTCAGTGCCCAGGCTTCATTTGCCAACATCTATTTTTCTACTATCCATTCCGAAAACAAAGAAGAAGTGCTGGGTATTTAAAAAAGAGGTGGCTATGGCAGAAAAAATATTAAATTTGAAACTTAAATATAAGGATAAAATCCTTGATATTGCCAGGCAGAAAAGAGATTTCAGCAAATCTTTTATAATCGGAAGTAGTAAATTTATCTTCTGGCAGATTCTGGATAAGGCTTTTCCTGACAAGTATTCGCTTATCTCCAAAAGCGGCTCATCCTACAAGCTGAAACTTCGCGAGGACATGGATATAACGATCAAGAAAGACAATCAGGAACTGACAAAAGATGACCTGCGGAGAGCAAACCTGCTGAAGGGGAATACGCTAACTCTGGATCCATCTACTATTGGGGCAGTAACTTTTGGGGGAGATTGGAAAATAGAGTATAATTTCATGGAACCCTACAGATATGTTGCTACCAGGGAAGAAGTGACCGTTGCCAAGCAGTTTGCCAAAGCCAGCCCACTTTCACCGCAGGAAAAATTTACCAGGATTTTTGTAATCCTGGGTGTACTGGTTACCTGGATAGGCCTTTATATTGCAGAGAGTAACTATGTACCTCCCGTGAGATTAGATTTCGCAGAACGTCTGCTAAGGATCGAAGAATATGCTACCCAGATTGAAGTAGGAGAGGTAGAAGAAGTGGTCGGTCCCACCGAAACCGGACCAAAAAGCCGGGAAGAGATGGAAGAAGAAGTTACCGAGCAGGTTGAACAGGCTCAAGCTATGTCGTCTGCCGAATTTGAAAAAGAGTTCGGACTTACTCTGGGAGATGGTATAGCTGGTATGCCCGGCGGAGAGGGAGCCGGTGATTTCAGCAATGAACTTCTGGAAGTTACGGAAGTAAGTGAAATAGTTGTTGCCGGAACGGGTCCCGGAACGGGCAGTGGACCGGTAGCCACCAGGGGAGCCAGTGATCTGGATGTAGCCGGAGCCGGAGGTTTTGATCTGGAAGGAGTAGGAGACGGACTGGGTGATATTGGTGGTCTGGAAGGTCTCGATCTGGGTGGAACCGGTGGTTTTGAAGAGGTTGACCTGGCCAGTCTGGGCGGTGATGTAGGAAGTTACAACGTTACAAAGGTAGAGAGTAAAGCTCAATTCCAGGCTGTTAAAAAGCGTTTTGCCGGTATCAAGATGGTGAAAGAGGGAACCATCAAGATCGAAGAGATGACTCCTGAAACAAAATCAGAACTGGCTAATATCGACAATGTTGTAAGCACCTATAAGCCACAGATCACTAAACTGTTCACCGTGGAATCGATGATAATGGATATGTATGGCACGATCGAATTTTCATTGATCATCAGTGCTGCCGGCAAAGTAGAAGCTGTTGATATAGAAGTAGCTGATGGCAGCTATTTCACAGATAACTTCATGGGAAAATGCCGTCAGATCATTCTCAACTGGAAGATCAAAGTGAAAGAACCCATTGGTTACAGTTTCCGTATGAAGTTCTATAAATAAAATTATATTAAATAAAAGCCCTCTTTGCTGGAGGGCTTTTTTTATGCTTATGAAATATTACGAAATCGCCTTGCCCATCAGAGTTGAAAGACTTTATGTATACAAAACCGAAGAAGAAATCCGACAGGGTTGCCGCGTGCTGGTTTCGCTGCAGAATAGTTTCCATACGGGTATTGTTTGGCAGGAAGCTAGCAGGCTGGATGAAAACCTGAAATACAAAGAGATCCTGGAGATTATCGATGAAAACCCCAAGATCTCTCATAATCAGCTGCAGTTGGCCCAGTGGCTAAGCAACTATTATCAATGCGGTCTGGGACAGACTCTAGCTGCTATGCTGCCTTCCGGATTCAATGTACAGCTGCAGCAGCAGGTAATAAAGATAGCAGATAAACCTTTCTTGGATTCTGACGGAACACCCGAACTTATCCTGAATCAGTTAAGTAAATTGAACTGGCTCAACATCTCTGATCTGAAAAAGAAACTAAACATTAAAGCAACGGTCTTTAATTCCTGGCTGGAAAAACTGGAAAATCAACACATCATAGAAATAAAAAGAGTGTATGATACCAAGATAAAAAAGAAGCTGGCAAATTTTATTATCTTGAACCGGGTTAAAGAGATTCCCCAACTAACAGAAAAACAAAAAGCAGCCTGGGAATTGATCAAGCAAAAAGGAACTGAGTTCCCACTTAAGGAAATTGTCGATAAAGTCAGCCGCTCTATTCTGAAAGCACTTGAAAATAAAGGTATTCTGCGCATTGAACCGCGAGAGGTGAAAGAGGAATATTTTGTTGTTCCCTCTGAGCAAAAACCAAAAAAGCTCAAATTGACAGACGAACAAAAAGAAGCTGTGCATAAAATAAACAACTCTATCCAGAATGGTGATTTTCAGACTTTTCTGCTCTATGGCATCACGGGTAGCGGTAAAACTGAAGTCTATATTCGAATTATCAGAAAGTGCCTGGAAAAAGAGAGAACAGCCCTCATGCTGGTACCCGAGATCTCGTTAACCCCGCAGCTGGTGGAACGCTTTTATAATGCTTTTGGTCAGGATATCGCCATTCTGCATAGTCACCTCAACGAGCGTCAGCGCTGGCAACAGTGGAATAAGATAAAATCAGGAAAAAGCAAAATCGTGATCGGAGCCCGTAGCGCTATTTTTGCTCCCCTGGAAAATATCGGCATCATCATCGTCGATGAGGAACACGAAAATACCTACAAACAGGATAAAACTCCCAGGTACAATGGCCGGGATGTTGCTATAGTCCGTGCCCGTTTGTCGAACGCTGTCGTCATTCTGGGCAGTGCCACTCCTTCTCTTGAGAGTTGGCAGAATGTGGAAAACGGTAAATCTATTCTACTGCAATTGACCAAACGTCCTTTGACCTACGAACTTCCCTCCGTGCAGATCATCGATCTGAAAAAAGAAGAGGATCCGACCACGCATTTTTCCGCTATTCTCAAGGAGAAGATCGAAGAAAAACTGATAGCCGGGGAACAGATCATTCTTTTTCATAACAGAAGAGGACATTCATCTTTTGTGCAGTGTATTTCCTGTGGCAAACTTTTTCAGTGTCCGCACTGCGAGATCAGTATGAATTTTCACAGCAGCTCGCAGGAGCTTATCTGCCACTATTGCGGTCACAAGATAGATCTGCCCCGCAAATGTCCCGAATGTGGCAGCTTCATGTTCAACTTCGGAGCGCCAGGCACCCAGCAGATAGAGAAACATTTGCATTTGCTATTCCCGTCCGCCCGTATCCTGCGCATGGATTCTGATTCTACCCGCAGGAAAGATAGTTACGACTCCATGTTCGAGCGTATGAAAAAGGGTAATATCGACATTCTACTTGGTACCCAGATGATTGCTAAGGGATTGGATTTTGCCAATGTTACCCTGGTCGGTGTTATCTCAGCCGACATCGGCTTGAATATTCCCGATTTTCGGGCGGCGGAAAGGACCTTTCAACTTCTCACCCAGGTGGCTGGTCGCAGTGGCAGGGGAGAAAAACCGGGTGAGGTTATCATTCAAACTTATAATCCCGAACATTATGCCATTACCTGCGCTACCCGTCAGGATTTCGTCTCCTTTTCCAGGCAGGAGCTAGAACTCCGGAAGCTTCTAAAATATCCGCCGACTTATCGCCTGGCACGCTTCTTATTTGCTCATAAAAATGAGAAATATCTGCGTATCCAACTGGTGAAAAATAATCATATAATCGAAAGACTGAAAAAACTATTTAAACCTGAAAATCTCTTTGTGTTGGGCCCTGTACAAGCCCCTTTTGTCAAGCTGCAGAATAACTATCGCTATCATATCATTCTGAAGGCAGATTCAGTGCAGACCCTTTCCAGAAGTGTGAACTATCTGAAAGAGAACCTGAAGCTGGGCAGTACCATCAGGTTGTCTATCGATATCGATCCCTATGGACTTCTCTGATCGGTATCTCTTTAGAAACAGGGATATTGAATATGAAAATGAATATTCGCTCGTTAGAATTCAAAAACAATAAATTGTTCTTAATAGATCAGAGAGTATTACCACAGCAATATAAAAAATTTATCTGCAAGAATTTTAAAGATATTGAATTTGCTATTGCCGATATGGTGGTAAGAGGAGCTCCCGCCATCGGAGTAACCGCAGCTTACGGAATTGTGCTGGCTGCAATCGAATTTATCGATCTTCCCAAAATAGATTTTTTCAGGGAAATGCATCTGGCCTGTGATCTTATCAACAAGTCCCGTCCTACTGCCGTCAACCTGATGTGGGCGATAACCAGAATGAGTAAACTGCTGATAGAAAGCAAGACTCAAAAAGAGATATTAAGTGATTTGAGAAAGGAAGCAAATATAATAGCAGATGAAGATATACAGACAAATAAAAAAATGGGGCAATTGGGAAATTCGCTTATCCCACAGAAGGCTACGATCCTTACTCATTGCAATACAGGCGCTCTGGCAACCGTGGAATACGGCACAGCACTGGGAGTTATTCGCGCTGCTGTTGCATCCGGTAAAGAAATATTTGTCTATGCTGATGAAACCCGCCCCCGTTTGCAGGGCAGCA
>DAOUUD010000189.1 GCA_030668345.1 Candidatus Cloacimonadota bacterium
GATTGCGCTGCCTGGTCACCAAAGAAATACATATCATTGAAAGTAGTGATACCGTTTTTGACCATCTCGGCACATCCGTGTAAGGCTGCATCTCTCACGAAATCTTCGGATAAGAATCTATTCTCTGCCGGCCAGATGTGTTTTGTAAGCCAATCTATGAGAGGTAGGTCATCTGCCAGCCCTTTGAAATAACTCATGGCAACGTGCGTATGTGCATTTATAAATCCGGGCATTACTATCTTTGAATCTGCAGGAAGTAAAATTTCAGGATCGTATTTGGTTTTTAATTTGTTCGTAGAACCAATTTCCAGGATCATTCCATTTTGGATTGCAATGCTTTTCGGTTCAGGGATTTCAGAATTATCTTCAAAATCCAGAACAAAACCGTTTTCGATCAGAATGTCTATTTTTTTCATATTTCTTTTCCCATTTTAAAATGCTCGATCACATCGAACAAAATACTTCCTTTTTCAATAATTTTATAATTATGTTTCTGATAGAATTTCACAGCATTCTCACGTGCATTCAGGATGATGGTTTTTACTTCTTTTTTTTTCAATCTTAGCTCCAAAGCTTTCAACATTTTGGTTCCAACACCTTTCCCCTGAAAATCTTCATCTACAGCCATATAGCGTATTTGAGCTTCTGTCGATGAATTAAATTGACCGCGTCCGCAGCCAACAACTTTTCCTTCAAGGATAGCAACGATGTGAATACTCTCATTTTCTTTTTCATCTTTCTCACTGCCGCGTGGCTGGTTCCAGGGTTGGCGTAGAATTCTCCAGCGTAGATCGTAATACTGCTCGAATTCAACTTTTGTCTTTGGTTCTATGATTATCATTTCAGATTTTTCCTTGCTCGATCTGGCAGATCGAGTTACTTTACATTAATACCTGAGCATATCCAGGAAGCTTTCGATCCTGAGTTGGGTTCGTGCATCGAGTTCTCCCGGTTGGTCACCTTCGATAGTGAGAAAAGGAATATCTATGTATTTTTTCAGGAGTATGTTATCGATCTGACGGTGACAGAAAGATTGAGAATAACTGATAACTGCATCCAGTTTACGTTTCTTTATTTCCTCATTTATGTCTTCCAATCTATCGAAAACGCTGTAAGGATAGGTATATTTAAGGTATTGATCCGTCAGATTTTTTTCCAGATATGGCATAGCAAATTGTCGCTGGATCTCGTTGAAAACTACGTTTGCACCGTTTTCCAGAAGGAAGTCGTAAAGGTCGGTTATGATCGGTGGAACTCCCAGGTATCCCAGTCTGAAATTAAATTTCAATGGTTCCCTCTTTTCCGCTTCTAGTATGAATTCATCCAACCTATTCTCAAAATCGTCTGGATCTCCGTTGAAATCGGATGAATTAACCAGCCAGAGATGATTTTCCAGCCCGGTAACTTTATTTTTTTTGTAAGTTAGTTCATCCAGACAAACCAATTTTTTCCTGATCTGATCGAGTCTTTTTTTTACTTCCAGAACTTTTGAATGTTCTACTTTAAAATATTCTTCCAGTTTTGTAATTTCTCGTTCCAGTTCATTTCTGTTCTTGTTGTAGGAAAAGGAAAATGGGATAATTTTTATTTCTTTGTCTTTCAAAGTAGCCATCAAAGATTGAGTATTTGAACAATCACCTTCCACCACACCTATTACAGCATCGATATTGGAAGAAAGAACCACGCTGTACATACCTTTTATCCAACTGCAGATATTGCGAGGATAGCCTTCAAATTCAGCATCTTCCACATATTTCTTTGCATTTCCGGTTATGAAGATATTATTCAGGTCAACCGGTGTATGACCTGCTGCATAGATCACTTCCACAGGAAAAGAAGTGGTAAATCCTATGATCATTTTAACTCCTGCAACATTGATAATTTCAAATACTCATGATCCAGTTTTTCAAGTTTTAATTTCATTTCAACGATTTCACTTTTGAGTGTTTTGTGCTTTTTCGTCAAAGTTTTTACTTTCTGATGGTCTTTATAAGTGGTAAGATCATTGAACTCTTCTTCGCAGGAAGATAATTCTTTTTCGTGTGATTCGATCTGCTTCTGAATGCTAACGATTTCTTGATAAAGCTTTACAAGGACGATTGGATTGACTTTACAACTTTTTGATCTTGGTTTCTGTTTTTTGGGTTTTACAGGTCTTTTTTGGTTCTGAGAAAATAATGCTTCTAACGAATCTTCAGTCTCGGTGATGGTTCCATTATGGAAAAACCATTTCTTATCAGCTATTTTTTCGATGAAATAAGTATCGTGCGAAACGAAAACAATGGTACCTTTATAATTTTGCAATGCTTCTTCCAGACTGGCAATCATGCTCAGATCAAGATGGTTTGTTGGTTCATCCAGTATCAGGAAGTTTGGTTTTTCGTGAATAAGCTTTGCCAGGTAGAGTCGAGCTTTTTCTCCACCACTGAGCAGGGAAACCTTCTTTTCCAATTCATCCCCGGTGAAACCGAATTTTGCCAGGTAAGAATAAACATAACCCTTGGTTTCCAAGGGAGCTAACTGCCAGATCGTTTCTTTTACATTCAGGGTATCATCCAGAACAAGGTGCATCTGATCGTAATATCCGATATGTAAGCTGGCGCCTTTTTTTACTGTCCCTTTAAATGGTTCGATCTCTTCATTCAGCATGCGCAGGAGCGTAGTTTTTCCGCAGCCGTTGCTACCTAATACTGCGATCCTGTCCTGGTAATTTACGCGTAAATCAACATAACTTGCCAACACATTCCTTGGAAATCCGAAAGTAATATTTTCAAGAGTATATACATCATTACCACTTCGCCTGGTAGGTTTTATGCTCAGATTTATTGATCTTTCATGACTGGGTTTTTCGACCTTTTCAATTTTATCCAGACGTTTTTCCATTTCCTTTGCCCGGCGGTACATTACTTCACTATCACGTGCCTTTCCCCAGATTCGGTATTGTTTTATCTGTTTGTCCATCTGCTTCAATTTCTTCTGTTGCTTTTTGAATTCCTTTCCCTGCAGGATGGATCTACGTTCAGATTCTTCCTTATAAAATGTGTAATTTCCGGAATACCGAAGAAGTGAGTTGTTTTTTATTTCAATAATTTTTGTAACTGTTTTATCCAGGAAATGACGGTCATGCGATATGATAACGTAAGGTTTATCGATTTTTTTAAGGTAAGCTTCCAACCAGTAGATCATTTCCATATCAAGATGGTTTGTAGGCTCATCCAATAGAATAACATCGAAAGGTTGAAGCAGGAACTTTGCCAATTGGATACGAGTTTTCTCTCCACCGCTGAATTTGTCTACTTTTTGTTCCCAAACGGATTGAGGAAATTTCAGGCTGGTAAGTACAAGTTTTATTTCTGTGCGAAAATTATAGCCATCGATCTGCTCGAATTTTTGTTGCATATTTGAATATCTTTTTAGATTTTCAGGAGAATGATCAGCGGTGAGTTCCTGTTCAGTTGCTTTCAGTTTTGCACTAAGGTCAATATAATCCTGTCGTGATTCCAAAACGCATTCATATAGAGTTTGAGCATCGTCCAATTCCGGTTCTTGTGTAAGATATACGATTTTTGTATTTTTTGC
>DAOUUD010000180.1 GCA_030668345.1 Candidatus Cloacimonadota bacterium
GGAGAAGGAATATTTGAAGTTAATTCTGAGAACGAACTTCCTCTTGTTACAAAAGTTTACCAGAATTATCCCAATCCGTTCAATCCTGAAACTACTATCCGTTTCTCTTTGAGCCAACCTGGAAAAGTTAAGATCGAAATATTTAATATCAAGGGTGAAAAAGTGAAAACACTGGTTGATCAACACCTGGAAGCAAAAAATTATGCGATGATCTGGAATGGAAAAGATGAAAACCGGAAATCCGTAGCCAGTGGTGTTTATTTTTATAAATTCCAAACCGGAAAACATTTGGACACAAAAAAAATGCTTTTAATAAAATAAATAAAAATGAGGATAAAAATGAAAAAAATCTATCTTATCTTGTTTTTGCTCACGGCAGTTGCCTTAAGTGCACAGATTCAATGGACCAACGAAGTATCTGTTCGCCGGGGAGAAAATATCGAATGGTATCGTTCTTCTGCTCCGGTTGATGGTAATTGTGTGGTATATACCTGGTCGGATACGCGTAATGGTGACAGAGATGTTTGGGTGCAAAAGATGGATTCAAATGGGAATGAAATATGGAATGTAGGCGGAGTTCTTGTTAATGGTGAAATAAACAGACAGGAAGATCCGGTTGTTATTCATACGGGAAGTGGTGAAGTGATCATTGCCTGGATCGATTTTCGAAATGAAGATGCCGGCGATGTTTATGCCCAGAAACTTGATGCTAATGGTAATTTGCAGTGGGATACCGCTGGAGTTCCTCTTTGTCTGGCAGATGATATCCAGATAACGTTGAATATCATCCACGATGAAAATGGTGGTGCTTTTATTATCTGGCTGGATGATCGTAATAACAATGGCGGGTCTGATATTTATGGTACACGTATTTTATCGGATGGAAGTATTGCTACTGGTTGGGTAACAAACGGCAATGCTATTATTTCTGAAAGTGCAGCTCAGAGCCAGCACACTTTCTGGGAAGATGGGTCTGGTGGAGGGATCTTAGCCTGGCACGATGAACGCAATGCCAATGATAAAAATATTTATATTCAACGTATCAGCTCAAATGGAAACCTTCTATGGGATTCGAATGGAATTTTACTTTGTAATGCAGCTAATATTCAGGAAACCCCAAAAATGGCTCCTGATGGAACAGGAAATTTCATTTTTGCATGGAGAGACCTCCGCTCTGATACCGGTGGTGATATATATGCGCAGAGGGTTGATATAAACGGCGATCTGCTCTGGACAAATGAGATAGTTGTCTATGCCGGAGACGGTGTACAGCGAAACGAACGTATTACCGAGGCATCCGATACCGGTGCGATTGTTGTATGGGAAGATGGAAGAAATGAAATTGCCCAGCAAAAGAAAGATATTTATGCCCAGAAAATCAGTACTGGTGGTACCTTACTGTGGGGTGCAGATGGTATTCCGGTTTCTGTGGCAACCTATGACCAGCTTAATCCCCGTTTGATTGGTGATAATAGCGGTGGAGCCTGGATCATCTGGGAAGACGGCAGGATCGAAGATCACCCCTGGGGAGATATTTATGTTCAACATTTAAATTCATCCGGAACAGCTCTTTTAGCTGCCAATGGAAATATAGTTTGTGATGCAGAAGGTTACCAGTTTTCTCCGGTTATAAAGACAACTGACAATGATGTTTTCTGCATGTGGGGAGATAACAGGACCGGTTCTACAGGACTCTATCTTCAGCTTCTCGACTTTTCGGGAAATATCCAACTTGATCCCAATGGTGAGATCATTTTCTACGGTCTTTGCGGGGATGCATTAAATTATCAATTTCTTTCAAATGGAGATAATCAGGTTATTATCTGGGAAGATACACGAAATGCCACTATTGCAATCCAGATCTATTATCAAGTGTTGAATGGAGATGGTTCTTTTGTGCTCGACGAGGATGGTGAGTCTATTACTACAATGACAGGATTCAACCAGGAAAATATGAAAGCAGAACTATATCCCGGATCCGATGTCCTCTGTGCAGTTTGGGAAGAAAATAAAGAGGGTTTCAAACAGATATATACCCAGGCTGTAGATCTGCAGGGGAATTTTATCTGGTCGGATAGCGTGGGTATTCAGGTAGCTCCTTCCACTGGTCAGCAGGAAACACCACAGGTTTCGATTATTGAAGATAATAGTACTTTTGAATATAATATCGTGTGGGAAGATTTTACCGATGCATATGACTCACGCATCCAAGGGCAAAAAATTATTGATGGACAGTTGCAATGGGGATCTCAGGGGGTTACTATAGTTGACAGAACCGGGAACGATGAGCTTTGTGATATTGTAGAAAATTTCTACATCTGGCAGAGTGTGGGTTACAACAACCGGAATATCTTCTGTAAATTAGTTGATGAAAATGGCATGACAGCTTTTAACTGGGATGAGGATGGTCTAGAAGTATGTGTTATAGACACATTCAATGCGGAAAATGCTCGTGGAATCCTGGTACCGGAAGGTCTTCTGATAGTATGGGATGACGTGAGAAACGGTGATCTGGATATTTACGCACAACTGGTAACTTACGACGGAACTATTCTCTGGGAAGAAAACGGTATCCCGCTTGTATGTGTGCAGAACGACCAGCAGTTTTCCAATATGATCTTTGATGAGGATGATGGATTATTCATGGTTTGGGATGATTTCCGCACAGGTGATTTTTACGATGTTTATATGCAGAAATATGACGAAACAGGAGCAGGTGTATGGCAGGAAAACGGACTGGAAGTTGTTGCAAAAAATAGTACCCAACAGAAACCTTACCTCACCTCAAATGGAGAAAAATTCATGGTCTTCTGGGAAGATTATGATCTGATCGATCAGTCTAATTTAAAAGCTCAAATGATCGATGCCAATGGTGACCTTCTATGGCCTACTAATGGATTCAATATCTGTAATGCAATCAAAAACCAGAATAAACCCATGGCAGTTACCGGCAGTGATGGTTATACTTATGTTATCTGGGAAGATACTCGCTCCAGCGGTAAGACCGATATCTATAATATCTATGCACAGAAAATTCAATATGAACTGGTGGATGTTCAGGACGATGAAATTCCAACAGGTAATATGGTCATTTCTTATAATTATCCTAATCCTTTTAAAAGCTGTACAGCCATTTCATTTAACATTAATCCGACACTGCATAAAAATGCTGTGCTTAAAATATATAATATTAAAGGACAGCAGGTTAGATCTATAAAAGTGGAATCCAATAATTTAACCTGGAACGGCAAAGACAACATAAACAAAACAGTAGCGAACGGTATCTATTTTTACAGGTTGGAAGCAGATAATTTTAAATCCAAACCAGGAAAAATGATCTTATTGAAATAGTAACATAAAGCTCTGCTTTGTGATATGCTGAATCTCATTCCCGTGAATTGTGTCCGGCTTTTAACAGATACGGGAATCAAAAAGAGTATAAAATGAGTTAGGAATGCTTATGAAAAAGATATTTGTAATTACAATAATTCTTGCGACAGCGATACTTACTGCACAAGTCAGTCTCGATCCTCGCTATCATACTTATGAAGAAATTCTGGATGAGATAGATTCACTTCAAACAAACTACCCGGGTATTGTGATGGTTCAGCAAATTGGAACAACTCTGGGAGCTGTCCCTTATCAGGATCCGATACCCATCTATGCTGTAAAAATTTCCAATAATGTTACGAGGGAGGAAGATAGACCAGCAGTGATGTTTGCCGGGCAATGTCATGCCGAAGAAGTACTCGGCGTTGAAATTACCATGTATATGATGCAAGAAATAATTGCAAATCGTACGATACAGCCATATAGCACCTGGCTGCAATACCTGGAAATGTGGTTCGTTCCCACCTATAACCC
>DAOUUD010000170.1 GCA_030668345.1 Candidatus Cloacimonadota bacterium
ATGAGTTTACTGTATTCATTCAATGATGAATTTGAAATTAAGAAATTGGGAACGTTCAAATACCGTAGCACGAAGATCATTAGCACAAATTGACAAAAAGAGAGGAAAATAAAGATGAAGATTGAAGTTGAATATTTGCAGTTTATGTGGCCCATGAGGCACTTTTTAATAACATGTGGAGAGATAGAAGGAAAATTAAATATCATAACAGTTAGTTTCTGTATGCCTGTATCAAAGGATCCCCCGCTTATAGCTTGCGCCATAGGAAAAGAGGCTTATTCTTGTAAGTTAATTGAAAGCACAAAAGAGTTTATTGTAAATGTTCCTCCCAAAGAGCTAAAGCAAGAAATATATTATTGCGGCTTCCATTCAGGATATCAAATAGATAAATTTAAGGAAACCGGTCTAACACCCCAAGCTGCACGCAAAGTAAAATCTCCTATTATTGCAGAATGTATAGCTCACATGGAATGCAAAGTTAAACAAGAAATAGAAACAGGAGATAAAAAATTGTTTATTGGTGAAGTGGTAGAAGCCTATGCAGATGAAGATATTACGAAAGACGAAAGAAAAGTAGAATATGCAAAAGGTGATTTCCCACAGAAAATATATTCTATAAGATTTTAATGATAATAGTCCACTTCAGCTAACAGCATGTTTGCGATGCTTTGCAAACCCGAGACAGTTAAAATCCTCCAAAAATCCTAATATTTTTTTTTAAAGATTGACTTCCAAAATAAAAATATAAACTTTCCCAATAAAAAAAAGACAAAAGGAAATGTATTGGCTGAGAGAGTAATAAAAAAAGCAAAACTCATAGAAGGACCTGTAGGTAAAACCCTGGTAAACCTTACTATTCCCATGTTCTTTGCCATGATCGGGATGGTTGCCTTCAACCTGGTGGATACCTTCTTTGTAGGAAAGCTGGGAACGAACGAACTGGCAGCACTCAGCTTCACATTTCCTGTGGTTCTGGTAATCAACAGCATAGCCCTGGGAATCGGGATGGGAGCATCGGCAGTAATTTCCCGCGCCATCGGAGAAGGAGACCATCATAGAGTACAAAGGCTTACAACAGATGGGCTTACGCTTGCTTTTTTAATAGTTATCGTTTTTGTAATTATTGGTCTGTTAACCATTGATCCGCTGTTCACAGCACTGGGAGCAACTGCCGAAATATTACCGCTCATCAGAAAATACATGAGCATCTGGTATTATGGAATGGTATTCGTAGTTGTGCCAATGGTAGGTAATAATGCGATCCGGGCAACAGGTGATTCCAAAACACCCAGTGCGATAATGATGGTTGCAGTTATCATAAACTTCATTATGGACCCGCTGTTGATCTTCGGTATCGGTCCTTTCCCCAGGCTTGAAATTGCCGGAGCTGCTCTTTCCACCGTTCTGGCAAGATTCACTACCTTTACGGTTGCTTTATGGGTGCTGGGTCACCGTGAAAAAATGATATCTTTCGCTCACTTGAAATTTAAGGAAGTTTTAGATTCATGGAGATCGATACTGTTCATTGGAGTGCCTATAGCCAGTGCCAGGATAATGATACCGTTATCTATGGGCATTATCACTCGTATAATTGCAGGTTATGGTCCAAAAGCCGTAGCCGGCTTTGGAGTTGCTTCACGTTTAGAATTCTTTGGATTAGCAATAATACGAGCACTATCATCTGTTTTTGGACCTTTTATAGGTCAAAACTTAGGTGCCAAGAAGTTCGGCAGGGTTCATTTAAGTATTAAATTAAGTAAAGGATTTGCTGTTATCTGGGGAGCTTTGATGTTCATAGTTCTTACGATCGCTTCCCGACCTATTGCCACAATATTTAATAAAGATCCGCAAGTTGTTTCCACCATTATATTGTATTTGAAAATAGTGCCTATTGCATTTGGATTGCAGGGAATCATGCACATCTGCAATATTTCTTTGAACGTTCTTCACAAACCGCTGCAAGCTGCCGGTCTTATATTCTTCCAGATGTTCCTGCTATACATACCTCTTGCCTATTTCGGCTCAAAATTCTTCGATCTGAAAGGACTGTTCTATGGCATTGCTATAGCTTATATTGTCTCCGGCATCCTGGCTCATTTTGTTTTGAAGAAATATCTGTCCGAATTTGAAAGAAATGTTGATACAAATGATAGATCTTGAAATTCTTAGAAGATATTGTTCACAGAAGAGGGGTGTTACAGAAGATTTTCCATTTGATGATGAGACCATGGTAATCAAAGTTGGCAGTAAAATGTTCCTGCTGGTGAACATCACCCGGAAACCTCTGCACATGAACCTTAAATGTGATCCCCTGGTGGCAGAAGGATTACGGGACAGATACAAACCCGTTCTACCGGGATATCATATGAATAAAAGACACTGGAACACGATAATACTTGACGGTACAGTTCCCGATAATGTTATCTGCTCTATGATAGATGATTCTTACGACCTTGTATATTCCGGATTGAAAAAAAGTGAACGGGAAGTAATAGGAAAGTAGGAGAGTAAATTGTATTACAATGCCAGAAGGTTGCTCTTTCCTCTTATCATACCACTGCTGTTGATCTTGTTTTCAATGATCGTGGTATGGCAATGGCCGCAATTTTCCGGCAAGATAGATAATACTTCTGAATTAAGTGCATTTCTTGTGATATTTCCTCTTATGCCTTTTTTTCTTTTCGCATTTACAGCCATCCTGGGCTGGCGTTCCAATAATACAGGACTTATTCTCATATCGGTTATTCTGATGATCGCATATCTTGCTGCCGGGAACGTTTTCGGTGGCATAGAAAATTATAACTATTCTATCATACCTGCCACTTTGACCTTTTTAATTCCACTGAATATTCTGTTTTTTGCCGGGATCAAGAAACGGAATTTTATTTCGAAGAGCGGTATCTTTTACTTCATACTTATTGTTTTAGAAGTTTTCCTGGTCTATCTTATATGCTTTATCATAGATAAACCCGAATCGAAGTTTGTCTTTGATCTGCAAAAAGAATTTCCTGCTTTCTCTAAAAATATTCATGGATTTACCGGTGTTTTCAGTTCTTTTCTTTCTTATAAAACTGTGGGAAATATTTCCCTGTCTGTAATCCTCATCTTCTTCCTTTGCATGTTTCTGTTGATGCTCTATTATATCAGAAACCGCGATGTGCTGGCTGCAGGTTATGTGAGTATTCTGTTCCCTCTTTTCCTGGGTATAAACTCTTCCTCATCCCATCCTGCCCTCATGATCTATTTCACTACAGCAGGATTGATCCTCATTCTTTTCACTATAGAGTCATCTTTTTCTCTTGCTTATATCGATGAACTTACAGGTCTGCCCGGCAAGCGCAGTTTGTCGGAAACTATGGCTAATCTTGGGAAAAATTATTCTATAGCCATGATAGATATAGATCTTTTTAAGAAATTTAATGATACATATGGTCACAAAACCGGTGATCAGGTTTTAAAGCTGGTAGCAACCAAACTCAGCGAAGTTTCCGGCGGAGCCAAGTCTTTCCGTTATGGCGGAGAAGAATTCACTGTGATCTTTCCAGGAAAAAACGTAAAAGAAGCTCAAGTTTTTATGGAAGAATACCGTCAGACATTGGAATCAACACAATTTGTTGTTCGCAGCAAAGATCGGATTTCCAGTAGTCCGAACAATCGGGGCATATCTTCTTCAAAAGATCATAAACAGGTTAAAGTAACGGTAAGCATTGGAATTGCAGAATACACAAAAGAACTGGCAAAACCTGAGAAAGTTCTTAAACTGGCAGATAAAATACTTTACAACGCAAAACGGGCAGGCAGAAATATGGTCAAAATATAATATCAGATATAAGGAATTGATATGAAAAAAGATAACAATGATTTTAAAAAGACTTCTTCCGAGCAGGAAAAGCTTATTAAGGAATTTGAGAAAACAAAGAAAACCCTGGAAGAAACTAATAAATTCCTCCTTAATATTTTGGAAAGCTCTTCTTCCGTTTCTATTATCTCTACCGATCTTAAACAGAATATACTCTACTGGAATTCGGGCGCAGAGAACATTTTCGGCTATAAATCAGAAG
>DAOUUD010000217.1 GCA_030668345.1 Candidatus Cloacimonadota bacterium
CATAACAAGCGTGTCGGCTGTAGAACTGGTCAATGTTCTTTGTTTGAATCTTGCGATTCAAACGGGTGGTCGGTTTGTTTTGGGCGTGATCCGGCAGCTGCCGGATTCCCGCCTCACGTTGTAATATTATTCGACTTTATCTGTTGAATAGAACCTGGTAGTGGGATAGGCAAGTCCAATATCTTTATGTTTGGCAAATTCCTTTAAAATATTTTCCCAGATAGCTTCGGTATATCCTCTTCTTTTCCTGGTTTCGCAAAGATGACGAATGGTAAGTTGAATTCCGTTGTCTTTCACATCGGTATACACGATGGGAGTAAGATGCTTGTAGTAGATCAAAAATTTTTTGGCTGCTCTTTTTATCTGTCTTTCCATAGGTGCTGTGATATTCTCACTTTTTTTATTGGCAATTTTCAGAAGTATCTTTTTTGCCTTCTGCCAGTTGCTTTCAAAGGTAATGACAACTCGTATTTCATTCCAGATATATTTGAATCCTTTATCGTAATTAGCCAGATCCAGGCTGAATATTTTCCCGTTCGGAATGTTAACTATCCTGCCTGTGCTCTGATCGGCATCTACCCAGTTCCCTATTTCCAGTAAAGTAATTTCAAAAGGACTCAGATCGATAACATCACCAGCCAGGTTGCCAAGCTGAATCCTGTCGCCCACTTCGAAAGGTTTACGGGAAATTATGTAGATCCAGCCAGCGAAATTGGCAATTAAATCCTTAAGTGCAATGGCAATACCGGCAGAGAGCAATCCCAGATAAGTAGCAATAGACTGTACACCTTCATACCACAGCCTGCCCACAATAATAATACCCAGTATGGCAATAGCGGTACTTACTATCTTTCTCCACTGGTAGCGGGATTTCATTTCGGTTATCTTTCTCAAGATAAGTCTGTTCACCACCAGCTTCAGCAACCAGAGGATTGTAATGAAAATAATCGATTTTATCAATTTGATCATGATCGGGGAATTAAGGTAAGGAATCTGTTGCAGTAATTGTTCAATAAAATTCATTTTATTACTCCCGTACCAGGCTTTTGATCAACCTGATCTCAACACGTCGGTTCTTTTTCCGGAAAAAACAAATCCAATATCTCATTAACCTCTCCAAGAATCAGACATTTGAAGAAATCCATTTATAAAAAATGAATTTATTAATTTAATGTCAACAAATTTGAAAACCAGGTCTTCAAATTTATTATTTATCTCTGTAAGAATGTATATTTTTTACTCCGTTGAAAACTGCTAATATTTCTGCAGTTATAGCGATGGCAATTTCCTGGGTGGTAGTTTTTCCAATGTTCAACCCTATAGGTGCATAGATGTTATCTATAAGAGAACCTTTATATTTCTTCTGTTGTATTTTTGTTACAGCTTCTGCCACCTTTATTTTCGAACCTATCATACCGAGATATTTTACATTAATATTTTTACTGCACAGGTTCTCCAGAATATCGTGGTCATATTTATGACCGTGTGTAAAAATAATCACCGCATCATTGACTTTAGGTGAAAATGTTTTTAGATATTGCATATAATCTACTGCCAGAACTTCTTTAGCAGTGGGAATCCTTTCTTTACTGGCAAAATCTTCACGGTTATCTATCACAACGCAGTAAAAACCTATCGAATTCAGAATTGGTACCAGGCTGCGGCAAAGATGACCGGCTCCGAATATATAAGCTTTTTTGGTAGGAGGATAATATTCAAAATATACTTTGGCAATTCCACCGCATACCATTCCTATACCCTGTGATGTTTCGGTAAGCTCGAATTTAAGCATGGCGTGTTGTTTTGTCTTGTGAACCTCCTTGCATTTGTCCAGGACAAGTCGTTCCAGCTTACCACCGCCAACCGTTCCCTGAGAGGTGCCATCTTCATAAGAAAGAATTTTGAAGCCCGTTCTACCGGGAGTTTTCTCCACTCCCTCCACAACCGTTGCCATTACAAAAGCAATTCCTTTCTGCTGGTTTTCTACAGCTTTTTTTAGAACTTCAAATACCGGTATTTCCATAAATTTATCCTTTATTAACAATTCTATTTAATTCATCTTTTGTATTTATATTTTGCATTATTTCTTCATCTTCTACCAGGATTAATTTCCTCTTCTGGGAGACCTGATGAATAACATCACGCAGTGTAGATTTATCGGAATTGGCAAGAAGAAGATCTTTGAACTCTGTAGAAAATAGGATAGGATGTCCCACCAGTTTTTTCCCATTCTTTAATACATAAGGTTGAAAGATAAAATGATCCTCGTCTAAGCTCTCAACCAATTGCCAGTATAGTGAAACAGACAGGAATGGTTGATCTACCATTTGCAATAGAACCGGGTATTTACCTGTGATTGCGCCAAAACCCTTCAGAATTGAGGAAAACATCCCCTGTTCATGATTCTGGTTGTATATGAATTCGATCTTCTCAGGATCAAGATTTGATGCGATCACCTCATTTCTAACAGCTTCCAGGTTTTCTCCCAGTACTATATAAACATTTTCAGAGAAAGGAAGCAATTTCTCCAAAATAAGAATGATATGAGTCTTATTATTGCTCTTCAGCAGTGCTTTATCTCTTCCCATTCTTGCCGATTTCCCGGCAGCCAGTATGATCGACTCAATCTTTCTTTTCATAATATCCCACTAAATTTATTGACACAATAAGTTCACTTCAATGACATATCCAATAATTAGTTTGAATTAATTGTGTCAATTATTTCAAAATGGTGGAGTAAGATGGAAAAGGAAAAACATTTATTAAAACATGTTAAGGCGCTTACCAAGATCGGTATTGCACTCTCAGCAGAGAAAAAAATTAATAATTTCTTTAAACTGGTTCTGGATGAGGCTATCAGGTTTACAAATGCAGATGGCGGAACGATATACACTTTATCGGAAGATAAAAAAGCTCTTGATTTCAAGATAATCTGCACTATTTCCATGAACCTGCGATTGGGAATGGCAGACACGGCAAAATGGCCCAGTGTCCCACTTTACGATGAAAAAGGAAATAAATTGTTTAAGAATTTTGCTTCGTACGTGGCACATAC
>DAOUUD010000130.1 GCA_030668345.1 Candidatus Cloacimonadota bacterium
TAAAACGAGCAAAAGAAAAACTTGAAAAGATAGCCCGTACAGATCCGCTCACTCATCTTTCCAACCGTCGTGATATCCTGGAAAAAATGAATTATGAAAAAGACCGCTTTGAACGAAATGCTAAACCATTCACAATCGTGATTTCTGATATAGACAATTTCAAATCTGTCAACGATAATTACGGACATTACTGCGGAGATCACGTTTTAAAAACCATTTCCAAATTATTCACTTCTTCGTTAAGGAAACAGGATATCTGCGCCAGGTGGGGCGGTGAGGAATTTCTGCTTTTTCTTCCTGAAACCAATTTGGAGGGTGGACTTACAATTTCCGAAAAGATCAGGAAAGAAATAGCTAATACTAAAATTAAATATAAAGATGTTACTTTAAAGACTACCATGACTTTTGGAGTTTGCGTTTATAACCAACTGGTCGATATTAATAAGTGCATTTTAAAGGCAGATAAAGCACTTTATAAAGGAAAACATAGCGGAAAAAATAAAGTTCTGCCAGCAAAACTATAAACAGGAAAATCATGAAAGTATTCAGCATTGCAGGATATCATCGCACTGGCAAAACCACAGTTGCGGTAGAATTAATCAAAGAACTGAAAAAGCGTGGGTTTAAGGTAGTTTCCATCAAGGATATTCATGCTGAAGATTTCAGTATGGAAAACAAGGATTCCAATAGCTGGAAGCACTGGGAAGCAAGCCATGATACGGTAATTGCCAGAGGTTTGCATGAAACTTACCAGATCTGGCACAGGCAGCTTTCACTGAATGAAATGCTGGCACACCTGGAAGCCGATTATGTAGTTGTGGAAGGCATGCGTTCTGCAGCTCTTCCCCGCATTATCTGTGCAGAAACTCAAACACAATTAAATGAATTAGCGGATGGAACCGTATTTGCCATTTCCGGTATTTATGCCGATGATCATAATAACTATAAACACCTGCCAGTACTTAAATCTGTGGAAGAAGTTACGCAACTTGCCGATCTGGTAGAAAAAAGAGTATTTGAAGTTCTTCCCCTTCCCAATGCAGAATGCTGCGAGGAATGCGGATTAACGTGCCGGGAGATGGTTGCAGCCATCTTAGCTGGAGAAAGAAAAAGAGAAGATTGCAAAACAGACCGCAATACAGGTATGAAAATAAAAATTGGCGGTAAAGTAATTAAAATTGTTCCTTATGTTCAAAAAACGTTTTTAGACATTATTAAAGCCTACTTGAAGAATTTGAAAGGCTATAAAGAAAAAGAAAAGATCGAAATTGAAATTAATGAATAACATATTTTTTACAGGCAGGAAACAATGAGATCGAATGTTATCATCCAGAAAGAGAAAAAACAGGTTATCAAGATCTGCAATTCTCCCAAAATGTTCAATAAAGAGCTATATATTTACCAGAAGAAACTGCCTTTCACACCCAGACTGCTCGATCATGACGGTAAGATCACGCTGATGCTGGAATACATCGAAGGGATAGCTATTGGTGACCTGGCTCAACCGGATTTTGCACACATTGCGCAGATATATACTGAATTGCATTTACTGGAAAATAAACAGGGAAAATGCATCTGTCATGTAGATAATAATCCGAAAAATTATCTCTATGCCAATAATAAATACTATTTGCTGGATTTCAGCGATTGGGAATACAAGCAGCCTGAAACCGACTTGATCCATTTCCTGTTATTCTGGGCTTCCATTTATAATAAAGTTAAATTCAAACTTGCATTCAAACAACTTATGAATAGTTACATGAAAAAAGCTGCTATCAATCCGCTGGAATGGGAACTGCTGATCCCCGAATTGATAGAACGATTCGACAGCCGCCGCAATAAATTTGGAAAAAGAGAGACAAATCCCGATATAATAATAAACAGGGAAACACTAAAAAATATCTATTAATTCTATTTGAACCCAAAAAAATTATAAACCGATGTTTCTCCAGCTATTAGTTCAAAATATTCTGACTGAAATATTGATTCATATATATCTTCTATTTGAACAAATTTATCTCCAGGTTCAACAGAAATAGTTTCAATTTCTTCGGCTGCGATATTTACTTCATATTCTTCTGTCCATTCCACGCTACCTACATCCTTTAATCTTACTTTAGTTATAGTCAATCCTGGAGAAAGATTGCGAATTGTCAAACATGCAAGGTTCAATTCAACATGATATACTTTATCTTTACCTGGTTTCATCTCTATAGTGAAATTATTTTGTTTCAAATATGGCGTTCCTACATATTCCACCGGCACTTTCTTTGTTTCACCATAAAAAATAAACGAATTAAGATAATACGTTTCTACTACAGGTTCACTATTCGTGTACATCAGATGTAAGATATGATCGATCTTTACAGTTACCGTTTGACCCGTATCATTATGAACCGTTAGATGAGATTCCTTTGCACAAGCGGAAAAAAATAAAAGTGCAGGTAGCATAAATAAAATAAGCTTTTTCATATAATCTCCCCGGAAACATCATAATAATTCGATTTCTAAGCTAAATTTGAAAGAAATTTTGTAAAGAAGAAAAATGAAAACCGGGAACTATCATCCTGTAAAATACTGCAAATTTAGTTTGAAAATATTTTGCTGAGAACAGAACATTAAAACCTTCTGAAAAAAAAATATTCTCTTATAAATACGAATTTATTGACATAATATGAATATTTTCTCAAATAACTTAGTGAGTTTTTAACCAGCGATGTGTAAAGAGGAGTGATTATGAATATTTTTGTAGGTAATATGTCCCGAGAAGTAAAAAAAGAAAACCTTGAAAATATTTTTAAAGAATATGGTTTTGTAGAATCAATAACCATTCTCATTGACCGCATAAACGGCGAGTGGAAAGCTTTTGGATTTGTAGAAATGCCAGATGAAAAAGAAGCTGACAAAGCTATCGAAAGTTTGAACGGAAAAGATTATTTTGGCCATCCTCTAACTGTTCACCAGGCTCGTTTCCATACTGAAGACCGCCGAATTCCCGGAAGATTTGGTGGTCGCAGACACACCGATCTTCCTGAAATAAAAAGCTAATATATCTCTCCTATCCAAAAATGAGGTGAGCAATGCAGATCTATGTAGGAAATATTTTCAGTAATATCTCCGAAGATGATTTGCGCAGGGTTTTCGAAAAATACGGAAAAGTTACTTCAATTAAAATTGTTACCGACAGATTAAGCCATCCCGAAAAAGAATGCGGATATGTGGAAATGCCTGTTCTGGCAGAAGCAGAATTCGCTGTCTCCAAGCTTCAGCATTCAATGCTGTTAGGTAATACTCTTCAAGTAAATTTTGCCCGTTCAGGACTAAGAGATCGCAGGAAAAATGACCGTAAAGGTGGAAGAAGAGATTACGATAACCAGTAAATTCAGCTACCTGCAAGATGACAAATTAAAGAATTATTAAAAACCAAAATTAATCACAGCTTTCAACTTCAAATACAAGAACGGGTTGAACAGATCATTGTCGAAGCCCTCGTAAGTGCTCCAATGCCACAAAATAATCCCGGGAGATAACTCTATACCAAATTGTACGTTATACGGATTAAGCAGATTAAACCCGACACCTGTATAAAATTCATATCCCTGAAGCCAATCGCTATCGATCCATTCCTCATTACCAAAATCATCGTAGGCCAGTAAGGCATTTTTATAACTCCAACCCATGAACTCCAGTCCAACTCCAAATAGAAAATAATTTCCCAGAAATGTATATTCGGGTGTTGTGAACAGCTTCCATTCAACTCCAATATTAAGAAGATGAACTCCACCATCTATCGAACTATGTAATTCGCTTGTTTCCTGCACCGGAGAATAGCTATATCCGGCAATTGCATTTAACCAATTCTTCTCGGAAAGATAACCTCCTATTCCCAGGTTGAATTGATGAAATCCATAGAAATGTTCACTTTTTATCAATCCGCTACTGAACTTCGCACCGATCCACAGTTTTTCAAAAGCATCGGAAAAAATAACGCCTTCATCGTCTTCTTTATATTCATCTTCATAATCATACGGTTCGGTATGAATAATAACTATCTCCGGCTCGTGATCAAATTCATAAGTTGTTTTTACTTTTCTTTCACCTTCATAATCATCAGAGGCTTTTTCCATTCCCTCTTTCAAGCTACCCCTGCGAGGTTCATAATGATCATGTCCTGCACAGCTTATTAACAGAAGAACTATGATCAATAAAATTATGTTTTTCATGATTTTTTCCTCTTAAACAGTTCTTTTACAAATGGAGTCTTTTTTTTATTTTCCAGATGTTTGTTTAATTCCTTTCGCAGGAAGAGCACATCTTTTTGTACGCTCCGTAATATTCTATGTGATTTTTCAAAATCCAGGATACCCACATCCGTAAGCGCAGGTTTTATGTATATATCGGGCTTACAGCTTTTCATTTGATATTCCACCATAGCCGATTGCATGATCTGGTATGTGTTCATTATATTTTCAAACCAGTTAGGTATTTTGGGAGTGGCAGGAACACTCAAACTGCCGGAAACATCGATGGCAATGAGAAGATCACAATCTTTCCGGATAAGATCGAAGGGCAAAATATTCGAAACTCCACCATCGGTAAGAACCCTGTTTTCGAATACAACAGGCTTGAATAAAGCAGGAATGGACATACTGGCACGGATAGCGGGGATCAAATCACCGGAATCATAGACCACATCGTTCCTTCTCCAGAAATCTGTTGCTACTATTTTCATAGGTATTTGAAGTTCCTCGAAAGTAGAAGCCGGAATTTTTTGCTTTAAAAATTCTTCTATACCTTTACCTTTTATCAAACTGGTTCTGCTCAAAAATGAAGGATCGAACATCTTGAGAAGGTCTCTGAAATTTATATCTTCCAATATCTTTTCGATCTGCTTTCCAGAAAAACCTGAGGCATAGAACGCACCGATAATGGCACCGATGCTGGTTCCTGAAATCACTACCGGTTTTACACCGAATTCATCCAGAACTTTCAGGAATTCTATCTGGCAGAGACCCCTGGCTCCACCGCCGCCCAAAGTTAATCCTATACGCTTCATGATTCTATTTCCTATGTTCAATAATAAAAGTCAAATAAATTAATTAAAGCTGTCTTGACAACTTATTATACTCCATGAAATTTGATTTCAAAATTGTAATGGGAAGTGATTTTGAATAAGCGACCAATTGGTATTTTTGATTCGGGAGTTGGCGGTTTAACCGTTTTTAGAGAAATAAGAAAACAGTTTCCGAAAGAGGATATTGTTTATTTTGGTGACACTGCCAGAGTGCCTTATGGTCCTAAATCTTACACCACTGTAAGTGCATATTCCATCCAGAATGCCAGGTTTCTTTTACAGCGCGGAGCCAAAATAATTGTAATTGCTTGTAATACTTCATCTTCTGTGGCATTAAA
>DAOUUD010000154.1 GCA_030668345.1 Candidatus Cloacimonadota bacterium
AAAAAAACTCCCCTTTTTAAGGGGAGACTAAGAGGGGTTGGATGAAGAAAATCCCATCGTATGATAGAGAGTTGAAACAAAATGCTCGTAAAAACAGAAAAGAAATGAACAAACCCGAAGCTACGATGTGGTACAATATACTAAGACAAAAGAAAATGTGTGGATATCGTTTCCTGAGACAAAAGCCAATAGGTAATTACATAGTTGATTTTTACTGTGCAAAACTTAAACTCATTATTGAAATTGATGGTGAGAGTCATGGAGATCAGGTTGAATATGATAGAAAGAGAGAAAGTTATCTAATAGAATCAGGAATTGCTATGATACATTATTCAAATTACGATGTAATGAGTAATCTCGAAGGTATATATTTTGATCTTGAAAAAAGAATACAGAAACGTGAAAAAGAAATTAATCCCCTTATCATTCCCCCTTCCGTCTACGTGCAAGACTACGCCGGACAGGTCAAAAGGGGGATCAAAAAGATGACGGTTAAACCTGAGAATAACTCCCTTTTCTCCGTCTTCGCTCAAGCTACGTCGGACACAGCAAAAGGAGAATAAGAGAAGTTATGCGTAAAGTAGATCATTCCATTTCCATGCTGAAAGCCAATCTTTATTCACTGCCATTGGTCATCGTTCTGATAGTTCTTCTTACAGGACCCTTCCTGCTCATCTGGGACAAACAGCAACTTCTTTCCAGTTTTCCCATAATCTATCTTAACCTGGAGATCTTCATCCCTGTTTTAATTATAGGAGCTGTATTGCATGAGGTGTTGCATATATTGTCTTTTCTTATTATAGGAAGAGTCTCGGTAGAAAATGTAAAGCTGGGATTCCAGTGGAGATCTCTTACTCCTTATGCACATTGCAAAATACCAGTGAAAGCATCTTTATACCGTATATCTCTGCTGATGCCAGCTCTGGTAATGGGTATAATTCCCTGGTTTATTGCCCTGATAACAGGCAACGGTTGGCTGCTGGTTTACGCAGTTATTTTCACTATTGTGAGCGGTGGAGACATTCTTACCATCTTGATTATCCGTAAAGCCAAACCAAACCAGCTTGTACAGGACCACCCTCACAATTGCGGGTGCTGGGTGTATGAATAACAATCCCATCCTGACCTTCTCCTATTTAGGGGAAGGAAGTAAGTCCCCCTGGATAGGGGGATTTAGAGGGTTGAAAAAATCTAACCCCCTTTAAGTCCACCTTAACAATTATTTTTTATTTGACACTAAAATCATAGATTTAATCAATAATCAAAATCAAATCTGGGAGGAAATGATGATTGATTTTTCATTAAGCAACAAACAGCAGGAAATTCAAGAAAAGTATCGCGATTTTGTGGAGAAATGGATCGTGCCCAATCGTATGAAATATGATGAATCCTGTGAGTTCCCCTGGGATATCGTTAAAGAAGCTTATAAACAAGGTTTGATGAACGGTCCCATTCCCGAGCATTTTGGTGGAAGTGGTTATGGAATTCTGGAAGGTTCTCTCGCATCGGAAGAATTAGGTGCCGGTTGCATTGGAATCGGAATTTGTATAGATGCAAACACCCTGGCTTTAACACCATTACTTCTAGCAGGAAATGAGGAACAACAGAAGAAGTTTTTCGGTTTCATTAAGGAACAACAAGGCGTTGCTGCTTACTGCTTAACCGAGCCAAACGCAGGTTCGGATGTTGCCAGCATAAGTTCAACAGCAATTTTGAAAGGTGATAAATATATCCTGAATGGTCATAAAAGATTTATTACAAATGGAGAAGTAGCTTGTATTCATACGGTTTTTGCTTTAACAAACCCGGAAAGAGGAGCACGCAGTCTTACAGCTTTTATTGTCCCCACAGATCTTCCTGGAATTGAAATTGTATCTAAAATGGAAAAAATGGGTCAGCGAGCTTCAGTGCAGAATGAGATCAAATATCATGATGTGGAAGTTCCGGTTGAGAATATGCTGGGTGGTGAAGGTCGTGGATTCATAATTGCTATGAAAACCTTTGATAGAACCAGAACCGGAGTTGCTGCTCTTAGTCTGGGAGCTGCCAGAACAGCTTATGAAATCTCCAGGAATTGGGCAAAGAACAGGATCCAGTTTGGCAAACCGATCGCAGCAAATCAGGCAATTGCATTTATATTGGCGGATATGGCTACAGAAATTGAAGCAGCCAGAATGCTGACATGGCGGGCTGCCTGGGCGTATGATACAGGTCAAAAAGATGTTTCAATTTTATCTGCAATGTCCAAGATGTATGCTTCCGATGTGGCCATGAAAGTCGCTACAAATGCTGTTCAGGTTATGGCTGGAGAAGGTTATTCCAAGGATTATCCGGTTGAGAAAATCATGCGTGACGTGAAACTTTGCCAGATCTATGAAGGCACAAACCAGGTGCAGCGACTTGTCATTTCCAAAGGGATAATGAAGTAAATCATTTTCTTTTTTTCCTTGAATAGAGAAAACAAAAGAAGAAATTTACTTTTTTAAAAAGGGGGAGGGAAATTTCATTAAAACAATCAACTGATAATGCATGGCTCAAATATGAAATAACCAGACATCCGGATAGACCAAGGTCTTCGGAAATTATAAAAGAATTATTTACAGATTTTATTCCATATGTGCAGGGATTCCCTAAAGATCCGGCATTAATAACAGGTTCTGCGAATTTTAAGAATCAAAAAGTTTTTATCATTGCTCAAGAGAAACCTAAAGGGCTATCCATGGAAGAGCAGGTAAAAGTGAATTTTGGTATGGTCAAACCCGAAGGTTATTCTCTAGCAATGAAAATCATGGATATAGCTGAAAGAACAAATACTCCTTTAATCACCATCATCGATACACCTGGTGGAGATCCATTTGAACATTCAGCAGAATATCTTCAATCCTGGAAAATATCGGATTGCATCTACAAAATGGCTGGATTAAAGACCAGGACAATTGCTCTCATTTTAGGAGAAGGAGGAAGTGGAGGAGCTCTTGCCCTGCAGGTTGCAGATAGAACTCTGATGATGGGAAATGCTGTCTATTCCGTGATGTCGCCAGAAGGGTGCTCCAGTATTATTCTTCGAAATCCAGCCAGAAAAGAAGAAGCTGCCAACCTCCAAAAACCCACAGCAGAAGATATGTTAGCTTTTGGGATTATCGATGATATTATTCCTGAACACGAAGATGGAGCACACAATGATGTAAAAAGAACTATCATCAACATTGAGAAAAAACTCTCGTTGACCCTGAACGAACTTAATAATATCGATCAAGAAAAGCTTTTGAAAAGCAGATACAAACGATTTATCGGTTACGGAGAATTGAAAGAAGATCTTTCCGAAACATTCAAACAAAAGACAATCAAGACTGTACATTCCATTGAAAAGAAATTTGAAAAAGTATTTACGAAATTAAAAAAAGTTGGTGATTATCTGACTTTGCATTTAGCAAAAACTATAAAAGAAGAAGAAATTAAGGAATTAGGTAAACATGAATATTATGAATGTGAAAAATGCCACACCAGTATTTCCTTTAAAATCTTCCTGGATAATTTCAAAACCTGTACTAAATGTGGAGCAATCAGCAGGAAATATTATTTGTCAGCCTATGAATGGATAAACTGCATCACAGATAAAAATTCCTTTGTGGAAACCGATAAATTCCTCGTGCCCAAAGATGCATTGAAATTCAGTTATAAATATGAAGGTAAAACTAAATCTTATAAAGAAACAGTAAAAAATGCTCAAAAAAAGAAAGGTGTAAAGGAAGCTCTGGTGATCGGAGAAGCGGGAATTTTTGATACTCCTGTGGTTGTAGCTGTATCTGAATTTGGATTTTTAGGTGGTTCAATGGGTTCTGTGGTCGGAGAAAAATTTGTCAGAGCAGTGAAATTAGCGAATTCAAAGGAATGTCCTTTGATATCCATCGCTCTTTCCGGGGGAGCCAGAATGCACGAAGGAATTCTCTCCTTGATGCAAATGGCAAAGACAAATATGGCTTTGACCAAATTGAAAAAACCTTTTATTTCCGTTCTTGCAGATCCCACTTTTGGAGGAACATTAGCCAGTTTTGCCACACAGGGAACGATAATTTTAGCTGAAAAAAATGCTCAACTCGGTTTTGCCGGTCCGCGAGTAACCAAACTTATCTCCGGTAAAGATATGGATGAAAAATATTATACTGCTGAATTCTATTTGCAGCGGGGTGGAGTTAATGAAGTAGTTTCCCGCAAAGATATGAAGGAAGCTATTCATAAGTATATTTTAAGTTTGTCCTGATTGAATTTTAAACTTGTCAAATTTTTGTAAGATTTTTTTTTCAAATTGGAGGACAAAATGTTAATAAAAAAAATCGAATATGAGCAATATGAGAAGACAAATAGATATTGGAAATTAAAAGAATTTACTTTAGATCAAATAAATTTAATAGTTGGTAAAAATGCAACTGGAAAAACTAGAACGATTAATGTTTTAGCACATTTAGCTAATATGATTGCTGGAGATCAAAAACTCGAGTATAAATCAGGTAACTATAAATTAGAATTCTCTGATGCAAAAGA
>DAOUUD010000071.1 GCA_030668345.1 Candidatus Cloacimonadota bacterium
ACATTAGCCACATAATACAGGCTTTTCATGCGTCCTTCGATCTTTATGCTGTCAAGCCCTGCATCAATGATCTCTTGTAACCGATCTATAAGGCAAAGATCTTTTGAATTCAGGATGTAAGAACCGTATTCATCTTCATCTAAACTGAAGAACTCATTTGGACGGGTTTTTTCTGCCAGACCATATTCCCATCTGCATGGCTGGGTGCAATATCCCTGATTTGCACTGCGGTTATTAAGAAATGAACTAAGCAGGCATCTACCGGAATAGGAAATACACATGGCTCCGTGCACGAACATTTCCAGCTCGATCTCTGGAATTTTTTCTTTGATCTTTCTGATCTCTGAAATGGAAAGCTCACGAGCCAGGATAATGCGTTTTGCTCCCTGTTGAAACCAGAATTCAGCTGATTTCCAGGAAGTTACATTTGCCTGTGTACTGATGTGAATGGGAATTCCCGGTGCACACTCCCGGGTAAGAGAAAATACACCAGGATCAGAAATAATAAAAGCATCTACTCCAATCGATTGAAGAAATTGCAGGTAATCAGGCAGTTTTTCTATATCTTTATTATGAGCGAATATGTTTACTGTGATGTAGATCTTCTTTTTTTTATTATGGCAAAATTCAACTGCTTGCTTTAATTCTTCTCTGGTAAGATTACCGCTTTTGGCACGTAATCCAAATTGTGTTCCGGCAGTATATACAGCATCGGCACCATACAATACAGCATATTTTAGTTTATGTATATCCCCTGCAGGAGAAAGCAATTCCATTACTTGCTCATTACCCTTAGAAATTCTGCATTACTTTTTGTAGCTAACATTTTATTTTTAAGGAGTTCTATGCCATCCAACGGATTCATACCCTTCAGGAATTGACGTAAAACATGCATTCTTGAAACTTCTTCTTTGCTCAAGAGTAGTTCTTCTCGTCTGGTTGCCGATTTTACAAGGTCAACAGCAGGATACATTCTTAAATCACTTATTGAGCGATCTAGAACAAGCTCCATATTGCCTGTACCTTTAAATTCCTCAAAAATAACCTGATCCATTCTACTGCCAGTATCTACCAGGGCGGTAGCAATAATGGTAAGGCTTCCACTCTCTAACGTGTTACGAGCAGCACCAAAAAACTTTTTGGGTTTGTGTAACGAACCGGCATCCAGACCACCGGAAAGTACTCTTCCGCTGGAAGGTTGTGCCATATTGTAAGCTCTTGCCAGTCTGGTGATGCTATCCAGCATAATAACTACATCTTGTCCTAATTCCACCATGCGTTTGGCTTTTGACAGTGCCATTTCCGCCACTTGAATATGATTACGTGGCTGTTCATCGAAAGTTGAACTTACTACTTCCGAGTTGATAGGTATGAGAATTTTTTTCATCTCCGTGACTTCTTCCGGACGTTCATCAACCAGAAGAACAATAACATAAACGTCTGGATGATTTGTTAAAATAGAATTAGCAATCTTTTGGAGTATAACTGTTTTCCCGCTATACGGAGGAGCAACGATCATTCCTCTTTGTCCTTTTCCAATTGGTGTAAAAAGATTAATAATCCGAGTAGAAATATTATCTTGTTCAGTTTCAAGATTTAATCTCACTTCGGGATAGTAGGGAGTGAGTTTATCAAAATATCTTACCTCTCTTACCACATTTGGTGATTCATAATTGGTAGAATCAACCCGGATCAAAGCAAAATATTTTTCTTCTTCTTTGGGTGCGCGAGCTGGTCCGGATATCGTATGTCCCTTTTTTAATCCGAATCTTTTGATCTGTGAACTGGAGACATAAATATCGTTCCTGCCGGGAGTATAATTGTGTTTTTGGAAACGCAGGAATCCATATCCGTCTTCCACTTTTTCCAGGCAGCCGGAAACAAAAGCTAATCCTTCCTGTGTAGCTTGCATCTCAAAAATCTTATGAATCAGATTGTTCTTTTTTAATCCGGCAATGTCATCGATTTCCAATTCTTTTGCTAATTTTTTCAACTGCGTCATATTCAATTCAAATAAATCTTGTTGTTCATTGTTTTCCATAATTGCTCCTTACAATTGTTAATTCACATCTGGTCTCTCATTCGAAAAGCAATCAAAATCTCTTTTGCGGCTACAGAAGTCAAGTAAATTAATTTCATAAAAAGATAACATCTTTTTTATTAAAAAAATATAAAAACCCCTTGACATAATAAAATGAAATTTACATTTTCAATTTTGTTAAATATATTAAAAAATGGAGGGATGTTATGAAAAAAAGTTTAATGTTTATTGTGTTATTGATCACCGGAATGCTATTCGCTCAGGCTTCCGATCTGTTTTTCTCCGAGTATATCGAAGGAACCAGCCAAAACAAGGCGTTGGAAATATTCAATGGAACAGGAGCAGATGTATATCTGTCGGATTACCAGATTTCTCAGGCTCCTAATGGTGGTGGTTGGCAATACTATCACTCTTTTCCTGTTGGGGCATTTATTACCAACGGCGATGTCTGGGTGATAACAACAGATGAAGCAGTTGCGGAATTACAGGATGAAGCTGATGAGATATTAGCTTATCCCAGCGTGGTTCACTTTAATGGTAATGATGCCCGTGGTTTGGAATGGACACCTGACGGAGGTACGACCTGGGTATTACTGGATGTCATCGGGCTTCCGGACGAAGACCCGGGTACGGGTAACGGCTGGGAAGTGGCAGGTGTGGCAAACGCTACAGTAGAGCACACACTGGTAAGAAAATTAACGGTTGCAGATCCTACTACCGATTGGGCACTTTCTGCTGGGACAAATGCTTCGGACTCACAATGGGATGTATATGATCAGAATACTTTTAGTTACATCGGAGATCACGAATTTGGCGGTTCTTATGCTGAAAACAATATAATACAAGACAACAAGGCTCAATTAACTAACTATCCGAACCCGTTCAATCCTTCAACAACGATATATTTTTCAAACACAGCATCAGTGAGGAATGCAGAGATAACCATCTATAACATTAAAGGACAAAAGATAAAAACTTTCGATGTTACTCAATATGGAAATGAAGGATCTGTTGTATGGGAAGGGAAAGACGATAATAGAAAAGAAGTCACCAGCGGGATTTATTTTTCTATTTTTGATGTGAAGAGCGATGATGGAGATTTTACCTGTTTTAAGAAAATGATCTTACTGAAATAAAATTGTTTAAATAAAAACCGGATAGATTTTGATCGAACTACTTGGATACATCAGGTTTTTTATAAGGGAGGTAGTATGAACAGACATTTCAGGAAAGTTTTAGGTCTGGCTTTTATCTCTTCTTTGATATACTTGAGCTACAAGGTCTATCTTAAGATCAAAGGTCTGATCGAACTGAATAAAACTCTTCCGCAGTATCTGGAAAACGTGATCGGGGAAAAACCGGAAGCCAATATTACTTATACTCTGAATAAATACACAGTGAGTGTTTGTTTCAGTAAAGAAATCCTGGAAAAGAATAAAGACCTTGAAATTACTATACTGGATTATATCTCTGATTTTTATCCAATATTGAAGAAGAATAAAATAAGCATCGAACTGATAGAAAAAGAATCTGAAGATATAGAAAAATCCAATAAATAAAAAGAAAATTTACTCAAAATAGAAAGGGTCGGAGAGATTTATTCGACCCTTTTCTTTTATATCCTCTATCTTTAGCCCCAAAATAGATATTGGTTATGATAAAAAGAATGCCAGGATATTGACACGCTCCTGCACCGAATGCGGAGAAGATGACTGCAAACATTATCTTTCCACGGATATGCTCGAGAAAAAGGCAGTACAAACCTATCATACAAAATTGCTGGATTACAACGAATACTGGCAGAGAGTGACCTTAAACGCCAGGATCGAGATTGGCGAAATTTATAATAACAACACAGATAAACTTCGGTTTTATTTAAAGAGCTATCAACCTATGCTGGTCAGATTGTTTTCCATAATTGCTCCTTACAATTGTTAAATCACATCTGGTCTCTCTTTCGAAACACAATCAAATTCTCTTTTGCTGCTATAGAAGTTAAGGATTAAATTTTATTAAAAAAACTATTTCATTTTTAAGATAATATAAAAATCCTTGACATAACAAATTGAAATTTACACTTTTTATTTTGTTAAATATATACTAAAAAATGGAGGTAAAAAATGAGAAAGATGCTTTTTTTATTATTTTTAATTTTTTCAGTAGGGCTCTTAGCCCAGACGCCTGTTTCCATCTATGATATTCAATATACTGAAGTACCCGGTCCGGATAACACCTATCCATCACCTTATGACGGTCAGGAAGTGATAACAACCGGTATTGTTACAGCCATTGGATTTTTGGGATACAATGATAATTTCTTTATTTCCATGCCAGAAGGAGGAGCTTGGAAAGGAATTTATATTTATTTTGCACCTGACTCAACACTGGTTGTTGGGGATATGGTAGAAGTTGAAGGTGAAGTTTCCGAATATTTGGGATTCACAGAAATTTCCTACGCAACAAGTGTAACTCTTTTAAGCTCCGGTAATCCTGTGCCAGATCCTGTTGTTGTTACCTGTGCAGATCTTCAACCCGCTGGAGTTGGAGAACCTTATGAAAGCGTTTTGATGGAACTTCATGATTTGACTGTTGTTGAAGAACAGATCAGCTATGGACAGTGGTATGTTACAGACGGTACAGGTATCGCTCAGATCGATGATGGCTTTTTCTATCTAGATGAGGTTGTACCACCGATTGTAATAACTGTTGGAATGGAATGGGCTATTATTAGAGGTATATTAGATTATTCCTTTGACGAATATGGATTGAATCCACGAACACCAGACGATCTTATCGATGAAGTTTCTACACTCGAAAATACAATTGAACTTACCTGTCAATTTCTTGGCTGTTATCCCAATCCTTTTAATCCCGAAACCAATGCCCTGTTAAGCCTTAAACAGGAAAGCAAAGTTATGATGGCAGTATATAACATCAAGGGCGAAAAAGTGAAAACTCTGGTTAACGAAGATCTTCCTGCCGGAATGCACACCATCCCCTGGAACGGAACAGACAAAAATGGTCTTTCTGTTGCCAGTGGCATTTACTTCTTCAAAACAGATGCCAAAGACAACCTTAGGGATTATACAAGCTTGAAGAAAGTGATCCTGTTGAAATAAAGGGAGATCTGCTCCTTTTCAGGGAGGTAAAAAGTGAAAGGTTCTTTTGGAAAGATGTTGAAAATTGCTTTTGTCGGTGCAATTGGTTACGCAGGTTTTAAGATCTACGAAAAGATCCGCGCAGCTATAGAACTGGATAAAACTCTTCCGCAATATTTAGAAAATGTGATCGGGGAGAAACCGGAAGTTAATATTACTTATACTCTTAGTGAGTATACTGTTAGTGTTTGTTTTAGCAAAGAAATCCTGGGAAAGAATAAAAGTCTTGAAACTACTGTGCGGGATTATATCTCCGATTTTTATCCGATGTTAAATATCGATAAAATTAAGATCGAATTGAGTCAGAAAGAAGAGAAAAAGAAAGCTTAATAAACCTGTTAGGTCAATTAAAAGGGGGAAGCATTTGCTTCCCCCTTAGTTTGTGACTAGAAATTTATTTCCATCGTCAGGAACATGTTAAACAAAGGTGCAGGTGTAATATACATATTATCTACACTGTTCAGATAATCTTCCTGGAAATCACCGTTATCATCATAGTACCCACGATTGTAATCTTTACTCACATTGGCAGAGAGATAATTATCATTTTTATTTAGGATATTGTTAAAATCTATGCGGATAAAAGCATCTTTACCAGCAATTTTGAATGAATATTTAATGTTACTACCGAATTCCAGAAAAGAAGATAATTTAGTGCTTTTAACATACGTTGTGTCTGCCACATGATCTCCGTCCAAATCTTCAACACAGTCATATTCATTGGTGTAACTGGCATAGTAATCATCCCAGTATTTTGCAGTAAAACCTACTCTTAATTTACCTTCCATAGGAAGTCCTTTGAATGTGTAACCAAATGCTCCATTTGCCATTTTTTCAGGAGAGAAAGGAACAACCTTATCAATCATAGCATCAGCAGAATCACCGAATATTTGTTCCACATTCATTTCTGTCCATCTGTTCCTGGAAAGAGTTAATGAAAAAGAAGCATCGAGGTTCTCTATCTTGCCGGAAGTGCTTAATTCCAGGCCCTGATGGCGTGCCTGCCCGGCATTCAGTGTAAGAGTTTCATCTCTTTTAAATTCTTCGATTATTTCATTTCCTAAAGAATCAATTCCCACAGAATAATTTGTTACAGGTACATCTACTCTCTCAATTTTATCAACATAATCGCTGACATAATAATTGGCGTTGATATCCCAATATGCTCCATCATATCCTATACCGAATTCCATTGTATTGATCTTCTCAGGTTTCAGTTCTCCATAAAAATGTTCTTCTGTATATTCATAGTACTGTCCTAAACTATCTTGCTCTACTAAATCTACATAATACCTCTGATTCCCATCGGGTCCGTCATAACCGCTGTACCATTCCATTGTTCTGGGCTCTTTATAAGAAATTGAATAATTCGCCATAACGTTGAAATATTCCGAAAGATTGTAGTTTACACCGAATTTGGGTGAGAAGAAATTATAGGTCTTTTTGTAATCATCTTCATCAAACTTTTTAACCGGCTCACCTGTTAAAGAATCTATAATGGTTTCACCTGTGTTTGGATCAGTTAAAGGTAAATCTTTTGTTGAATAGAAATAATATCCCGTAGGTAGTCCGGTTCCTAGGTCATAGATTTCAATTAGATTTTCCTCTACTTTAGAATTGTAACTTGCTAATTGACCGTCTATCATAATATTCATTTTTTCAATAGGCTTTATACTGAACCTGGCAAAACCGGATAGATTAGTAACATAGGATGTCTCATCATACTGTCTTTGAATTTCACCATAAGTCTCTACACTATCCGGAAAATCAGAATTAAAATGTCTGAGTTCTTCTGTTCTCCTGTAATGATCTGCAACCCATCTACGCAATTCACCACCCAGCACCATATCTATCATTGAATTTATTTTGTGCTGGTAATATGTGTTCATACCAAGTTGGAAGTGATCACTAATGCTGTTATTTTTCCAACTATATTCAAATCTTGCCGGACTTGAGAAGAAATTTTGAGCAACACCGGTAAGAAGAGCTCCATTATAAGAAGGATATCCAAACCAGGCAGAATCGGAAGGATTAAAACCCTCAACTTCCAATCCATACTCTTCATATAAATAAAGTGCATGCAGACCAAATTGTTTATTTTCCCATTCATCAGGATCAGAATCCTGATCAAAAAATCCATCTCGGAAATAAACAGCACCAGAATTTATATCGAACTTATCCTGGCTAAGATACTTACCACCACCATCTCCTTTTGTTATAAAAACATTTGTCATCAGAAGTTGATTTTCTGAGATATTCCACTCATCACGGAAAGAAAGTTGTGGTTTGAAATAGTAATTTTCCTGATATTCATGATTGTTACGGCTATATTCACGACCCAGTGTTTCCATCAGGTTAAGGTCAGATTTGAAGTAGACCTGGTTGTGATTTTGAGGAGCACCCAGAAAACTTAGATTGATCTTATGATTTCCAACTATGTTTTGAGTTTCCAGTCCATAAGAGTAACCATCGTATTCTGTTCCTGCCAAGTAATAATCACCTGCTTTTCTTTCCACCATTATGTTGTAATTAAATTTACCACCATAGAGATTACCGGAATTATAGCGAACAATCGCATTGTAATTATAAGGATTATATTCTGTAATGTCTCCTTTTCCATCGGCAACATCACCTTCTGTGGAATAACCTCCAAAAGAAGAACGAATAGTGATCTCTCGACCTGGTGTGGATCCCATTGTTTCGATATTTAAAGAGCCGCCAAATGCTCCCGAACCGTAAAGTGAAGAACCGGCACCTTTCTGAACCTGCACAGATTTCACATTGGAAGAAAGACCTGTCCAGTTGCTCCAATATACTTTCTGACTTTCCGGGTCGTTCACAGGAATCCCGTTGATAAGCACCTGTATCTTATCTGCTTCAAAACCACGCATCGTAATTTGAGCGTCTCCTATACCGGTAGTATTAGCAAAAAGCCCGGGTACATCATCCAGAAGTTGAGGTATATCCTGTGTTGTGTATTTATCTGAGATGATTTCCTCGTTAATATCTGTGAAAGCAATGGGGGTTTCTCGTTTTACGGCTCTGTTGGCAGAAATGGTGATACCTTCCATTTTGA
>DAOUUD010000098.1 GCA_030668345.1 Candidatus Cloacimonadota bacterium
ACCTTTAATATCATTACAACCGGCAATAATGGAATCAAAATAATCGAGTACTCCATTTGCCTGTAATACCGTTTCTGCCAGGTATTTGGAATTACTGGTTCCCACTCCTATTTTAATGTCTTTTTCTTTGAGGAATTGCAGTAGTTTGAATGCTCCCGGTTTCAGTTTAACATCTGTTTTATAATGTTCTGCTACCATGCGTGTCCATTCGGTGCCTATTTCTTCAATGGATTCGGGCAGGTCGAATTTCTTTTTGAAATAGAGGCAGATCTCGTTGAAACTATTGCCGCCTTCTACATCCAGGAAGAGGTTATCGGGCACAGGAATTCCTCTCATTTGTAAATACTCTTTATCCACCTGTATCCAGATCCCCATCGAATCGATGAGCGTTCCATCCAGGTCGAAGATAACTGCTTTATATTTCATATTTTTTTTGCCCCCTGCCTACGTTAAAACTACGGCAAGGCAAGCTTAGAACACTAAGTTCCGCTAAGTTTTTTCCTTCTTGTCCAATGTTCTCAGGAAGGATCTCATTCTTTCACGAGGAGCAAAGCTACAAGAACACCCACGAGATTCTTCGTAGGTAAAGCAAAAAGATACCTCAGAAAGACACCATTCTTCTTTCGTTACTTTTTCCTTTTGCCTTTGATCTTTAGTCTTTATCATTTTACCACTCCGTGTTCTCTGTGGTTAAATCTTTTTTACATTTCCTGTAATTTCTCCCGTACTTTTGCACTCACCATATCCATTATCCATACAACTGCTGCGATAAGCCAGATGATGACCCCTACATTTTGCCAGCGTAGAAGCTGCTGCTGCTGAAGAAGAAGCAGTCCGATACCGCCACCACCCACAAAACCGACAATAGTAGCCATGCGCACGTTTATATCCCAACGATAGATCGTGAAAGCCAGGTATGGCGAAATTATCTGGGGAACTACTGCAAATATCCAGATTTGAAGAGTACTCGCACCAGTTGCCTTTATTGCTTCCACCGGACCTGAATCGATATTTTCGATCTGCTCGGAATAGAGCTTGGTTAATGATGCAATGGAATGTATCATAAGTGCCAGCATACCGGCAAAGGGACCGATCCCCACCCATACACTGAATATGATAGCCCACACGATAGCTTCGATCGAGCGGAAAAGTGTTGCTATGGTGCGAATGATAATATAAACTGTATTTCCTATAAAAGTTTTGGGCATCAGGTTACGGGCAGCAAAAAAGCTGAGTATAAAGGCAAATGGAATGGCAAAGATAGTGGCAAGCAGTGCCAGGTAGATGGTTTCTGCCAGGGCTGTAAGACACACAATGAGAATATCCATATTCGGATTGAAAATTCCGCTCATAATACCACCGGCATTCTGGAATTTAGTAAACAGTTTATAAAGGTCAACTTCTACCATATTCCAACCAACCACAAATGTGATGAATAGTATCAGAAAGACCGACCAACCCCAGAAAGATTTATGCCATTTGTTAGCGGTTCTAATTGTGGGAAGAAATATCTTTCTGCCTGCAGATAGACCCAGAATAAAAGTTATTAACCCTACTGCAATACCAAAAATCACTACAAAACTGCTTGGAATTACTTTTTCAAACCAGTGATTTATCAGAAAGAAAACACATCCGAAAATATATATCCAGAACAATAGGTCGGTAAGTATTGCCTGTAGTCCTGATTTGAGTTTATTTTCTTTTTTCATCTGATCTTTACCTCCTCTGCATCTTCGCCGTAAATCTCCTTGAATTTCTTTTCATCGATTTCCCTGGGAGTGCCGTCGAATACTATTTTACCATCTTTTAAAGCAACAACTCGCGTGCCATATTTCCTGGCAAGACTAAGAAAGTGAAGCGAACAGATAACGGTCATGTTATCTTTTTTATTCAATTCTCCCAGGTATCGCATCACGGAATCTGCGGTAGCAGGGTCAAGGCTGGCAACAGGTTCATCAGCTAAGATTACTTTCGGGTTCTGCATCAAAGCACGGGCAATGGCTACACGCTGCTGTTGTCCACCGCTCAAATTTCTGGTTTTATTTTCGGCAAACTCTTTCAATCCGACCCGCCTTAAATTCTCCAGGGCAGTTTTCATATCATTTTTGTGTTGCGGAAAAGTGAGAGAATGGATAAGCGTAGAATATCCGAGCTTTCCCGTTAAAACATTGGTAAGTGAACTCAAGTTTTTTATCAGGTTGAATTGTTGGAAGATCATTGCGATCTTTCGTCGAATGTAACGCAGTTTTTTACCTTTTGCTGCTACTACATCTATACCATCGATATAGATATCACCGGATGTAGGCTCGATCAGTCTATTCAAACAACGAAGTAAGGTAGATTTTCCAGAACCGGAAAGACCCAGAAGAATACAGAATTCACCTTCTTTTACTTCCAGGTTAATGCCTTTGAGGGCGTGTGTTCCTGTTGCATAGACCTTGTGCAGATTTTTTAATTCGATTATACTTTTCATTTCTTTCCTTTTTTATAGTACAATTACTCATGTTGGACTTCTCGTCCCGAGGAGTCCATTTGTTTTTTACTCTTGTTCCTAAGTTGAACTTAGGAACACAATTGAATCGGAAGTTAAACTTCCTGGACAATCACATTACGAAGTGCAACTTCGTAACGAGAAAATATCGGAACGGCCTGAACCAACATCTTTTTAATAATTCTAATCCACCAACTCGGAATCATTGTTCCCCGATGGTTTTCAGTGCCTTGCGTACACTATCATAATCTTCATCAGATGCTCGAATAAAGTTATCTATTTCCAATAATTCTTTTAGAGTCGCGCGATCTTCATCATCGTTAGCAAATTCCAGAAGAGCATTAACGATATTTTCTTTCATTTCCGGTGGAAAATCCTTACGGAAGGTAACCGTAGCATTTGGGATCCAGTCTGTAAAACCAATTATTTTGATCTTTTCCATTACATCAGGATAGGTATCTAATACCATGTCTCGTGCATCACGAGCACCCTCTTCACCTATCGGTGTCCAGAAAGCACAACCTACATCGGCTTTGCCACCATAAACAGCAAGAACTGCCTGCGGGTGACCTCCAGCAAAGAAATATTTTTCCGGTTTTATGTCTTTCCTGATCAGAAGAGCGGAAGGATATATGTAGCCGGAAGTAGAAGCAGCATCAGTGTATGCTATTATTTTCCCATCAATATCTTCCAGACAATTTATAATGCTTTCCGACCGGGCAATAAATTGCCCTCTGTATTTATCAAATCCTTTCCGAACAACAGTAAGAGCTACCTCTGCACCAAATTTTTGATTCGCCAGAATGTATGCGTAAGTAGCCAGCCAGGCAATATCCGTTTCCTTGGTCCCCATCGCTTCAATTACAGAGGCATAGCTGGTGGGAACTGCAACATGGAAATAATAACCTGTTTTTTCTGTAAGAATATCGGCGACTTCTTTTCCACCGGTAATTATCTTATCTGCTTCTATGGCAGGAACGAAATACATTTTGATCGGATTTTTTTTTGTGCCTAGTTCATCCTGCTGTCCACAGCCAAATATAAACAGGATTCCAAAAAGTAAGATTAATTCAACAAACTTCATATTAATATTTTTGACCTATGAGTTCTGAAAACAGGAAAATCCCTTTCTTCCTGCCCGCCAGGTCGAAGCCTTGTGTAGACTGGATGAATTTTTCAAACTGTTCTCAGTAAGGATCTCAGCAGTTGGACTTACCGTCCCGAGGAGTCCATTTGTTTTTTTACTCTTGTTCCTATCCGGCAACTGCCGGATAGGAACACAATTGAATTGGAAGTTAAACTTCCCAAAAAATAACATTACGAAGTGCAATTTCGTAACGAGAAAATGTCGGAATGAATAAATCAACATCGAATATCCAGCAATCAATTCACCAAATCAGAAGCATCTCTGCCAATAGCTTTTAAGGTCTGACGTACTACATCGTAATCAGCATCGGTTGAACGTACAAAATTGTCTATATCCAATAATTTCACTAAAGTCTCATGACCTTCCTTAGTACTGGCATATTCCAATAATGCATCCACAATTTTTTCTTTCATATCTTTTGGAAAATCTTTGCGAAATGTAACCGTATCATTAGGGATCCAATCTGTGTAACCAATTATCTTGATCTTTTCCATCACATCAGGATAAGTTTCTATTACAGCCCGACGCGCATCACGAGGACCTTCTTCACCTTCGGGAGCCCAGAAAGTGCAGCCTACATCTGCTTTACCATCATATACAGCCAAAATGGACTGAGGATGACCTCCGGCAAAAAAGTATTTTCCCGGCTTAATGCCCTTTCTGGCAAGCAGGGCAGATGGGTACATAAAACCGGAAGTAGAAGCAGCATCCGTATAGGCAATAATTTTCCCATCAATATCTTCTAAACTGTTAATTCCACTGTCTGTTTGAGCTATAAACTGTCCCTTATATTTATCCAATCCTTTGCGAACAGTTGTTAAAGCTACTTCAGCTCCGAACTTCTGATTTGCCAAAACGTATGCAAAAGTTGCCAGCCAGGCAATATCGGTTTCTTCAGTTCCCATCGCTTCGATCACAGAGGCATAGCTGGTGGGAACAGCAACTTTGAAACGATATCCTGTTTCTTGAGTAATATAATCGGCTACTTCCTTGCCACTGGTAACGATCTTTCCCGCTTCCATAGAAGGAACAAAATACATCTTGATCGGGTTCTTTTTTGTTCCCAGCTCTGCTTGCTCAACACAACTGAAAGTTAGTAAAACAACAAAAAATAATAATAGCTTGATAAATTTCATTTTTATCTCCTTTATTTAATAATTCTTTTCAACTCTACCAGATCACTAATCTCAAAAGTAGGAATTATGCTACTTTCATTAATTCGTTTTTCAGGATTGAACCAGCAGGTGTCAATACCAAAATCATTCCCGCCTTTAATATCAGATGAAAGATTGTCTCCAATTATGATCGCTGAATCCTGGTATGGTAATTTCTCGAAAATATGTTCAAAATATTTTTTATTGGGTTTAGGAAATCCGATCTCTTCCGAAATGAAAATATATTGGAAATATTTTATCAGGTGGGAAGCTGCGAACCTGGGGTTTTGTACATTGGCAAGACCGTTTGTAGCCAGGGCAAGTTCACATTTCCCATAAAAATATTTAACGATCTCTTCCGCTCCATCCAGCAGATGGGTTCCTTGAGAAAGATATTTTAAATATACAGGGCTTATCATCTGAGGATCGAGTGATAATTTTTCCTGTTTAAAAAATCTTTGAAACCGTTCTAACCGCAATTTTGTGGAAGTGATCTTTTTCACTTCAAATTCTTTCCAGATCGCCAGATTGATCTTTTCATATTTTTTATGTAGATAAGTTAGATTTTCATAAATCCCAAATTGTCGGAGTGTTTTATCGAAGGCTTCGCGTTCTGCCCTGGTGAAATCGTAGAGTGTGCCGTCTGCATCAAAAAGAATTAACTTATAGTTCATTTACCTCACCTCGTTACTAATCCCCTGATTAGTTACGTATGATATACTCTGCTTCATTTCAACGTTCCCAAAGAGGACTTTGGGAACGAGTAAATATCTTTTTAATTATTGATAAAAATTTGGGGATTTAAAGTCAATTGAAAATTATTTATTTAGTCAAAACTAACAAAATCTATTTGTAATTAAAAAAAGAGAGAATAGAAATTGATAGACAAATTGAAAGAATTTCTAAATATGTGGTTCATGCTTGGAGAAATTGTTATTACAATCATTATTCTTCCGTTACGAGCTGTAGTTCTATGGGTATTAAGCGGTCTTGGAGCGGAGCAACACAGCTACATCAAAGCTCTTCGTAACTGCAATAATTTTTATCACTTATATGTTATTAAGTTTTCTAGACTTCAAAGGATTTCATGCTTCGATTTTAAGTTCCTTTTTTCAGGGATTGTATTTCAAGATTATTTTCTCATTTTTGATTATAAAATTAATCTATAAATTTGATTGGCGTTCAATGATTATGCTCTTTATTTTATGGTTTGTCATTCAAATTCCAATAAATATCCTACAAAGTAAATTGTTATCTGCAATATTTTAGATAAGATTTAAATTACATCATTATCATCCCTCCCGATACGGGAACCAAGGGACCGTCTAATGACAAATATAGCGGAATACGGATCTACTCAACCAATTTATCTTCCAGTTCTTTTATCTGCTGGATTAACTTAGCAATACGTTCATCCTTTTCCTGAAGTGTTTCATTAAATTTATTTTTTACGATATTATCATAAGCAAGGATGAATTTTAGAGAAAGTTTGATCTTATTTGCCAGTTTTGTAAGTGCTTCTTCATCTTTTTTACTATAGGTTGTTCCATCGTTTTTCTTACCCAGAGCCAGGAACCATTTATGTTCCAGATCATGAATTATCGGAATGATCAGTGCAAAGCTGGCGATCTCCTGCTGATTTTCGTTCAAAGGACCGTAATTGCGGATCATCCTGTTTTCAAGCAAATAAAGATGAATATCTTCTACTTTCGAGTTTTCTTCAATATCGCTTCCTCTGATTTCGTTGTATTTATAACTTTTCATTTCCTTATCGTAGGAAATCAG